>JAEZSL010000341.1 GCA_023443925.1 Bacillota bacterium
GGATTTAACCATAGAGTACCATTTAGAAAAATTTGAATACTTATGCGGCAGGCTTAAGGGGTATACCGATGTCTGCTCCATCAGTTTCGTGGATATCTACAGTAAATTAAGTAAGACAGTTAAAAACCGAATCCTCCGGGAAATAACAGGAGATGAAATGCACCGGCTTACAAAAGGTTTCGCAGATATTAGCAGAAAGTATGGAATTGAACTGCGTTCCTGTTGTGAAAATATCAATTTATCGGACTATGGGCTAAAACCGGCCAGATGTATTGATAAGGCTCTGATAGAAAAGATCTGTGGCTGCCGCCTTACAGCCAAACCGGAGCTAAACCAGCGGGAAGGCTGTGTCTGCATCCAGAGTATAGATATTGGTGCATACAACACCTGTCTGCATGGATGTATCTACTGTTATGCCAATTACAGCCACCAGGCGGTGGAGAGTAACAGCAGTAAGCATGATCCAATGGGGGATATTTTAATTGGTGCTGTAAACAAAGATGAGAAAGTGAATCTTAGAAAAATGCAATCTTTAAAGAATTATAATTACAGCTTTTTACCGGAAAATGAATAAGTGAAAAATAAATTTTCGGACAGTGCGGTCTTACGGTTTATACTGGAAGCATAACTATTTAGTATTAGAAAGGAGCCTTGGGAAAATATATGAAAACGGGAAAAAGTTTGTCGGTATTCTTATTGCTGCTGATATGTATATCATCCTTTAATACCTTGATCTGCTACGGGAATTCGGCCGAACCTCCGTCTATTGTTATAATCGTACCAGGTGCCCCGAAGGATCTGAAAATAAGTGTAGCCGCAGGAGGAACCGTTCTTAATACAAGGAAAACCGGGTATGCCCTGGAAACCCACTTTTCTCTTTATTCTCTGAAATTAAGCAAGGAAACCTATACCTTAAAAGTAAAGAGTAATGTGAAGGCTATGGACTATACCATTACCACGGCAAAACCCCTTGAACGTTATAATAATGTGTATACACTGGATTTAAAGCAGCAAAAATTATCTGCCGGTAAATCTATGGGAAGATCTGTTTTGCTGGTAACTCTCCGGGTAATGCTTACCCTGCTTATAGAGGCGGGGGTGTTTTACATATTTGGCTTCCGGGAAAAAAGATCCTGGCTTATATTTGTTCTGATTAATTTAATTACCCAGGGATTTTTAAATATCTGGATTAATAACTCGGTACCATCAGGTTATCAGTTATATTTCGGAATGCTTTTTGCGGAAGTGCAAATTTTTATTGTAGAGGCCATATTATTTGTCCTGTTTTTGAAGGAACACAAACGGGGCCGTAAAATCTGGTATGCGTTGATATCCAATCTCGTAAGCTTTCTTGCCGGAGGGTATCTGATATCGCTGTTATCCTTCTGATTAAACTATATAAGTGATACAGAAAATAGATCATTTTCTGTAATAAAATTAGTATCTTGGATTTCATATGAAATATAAAACAAGGGAATAAAAACAAGGGAATAAAAACAAGGGAATAAAAATCAAGGGATTATAAATCAAGGGAATTAAAATCAAGAGAATAAAAATCACGAGAATATAAATCACAAGAATAAAAATCACCAGGTTTTTGAAATAATCAAAAATCTGGTGATTTTATTTATGTACTATACCGTACGGAATATTACCGCAATAAACTTAAGTTTTTTGTATACGAGGCATTTACAGAGATTAATAAATATCTCTTGCCTCCAGCTTATAGTCCGTTATGGAAAGCTTCCGGATAATATCAATGCCATAAGGACATTTTGGCATACAGACGCCGCATTTCGTACAGCTGTCGGCTTTTACTTCTAACCTGGAATAGGCTTTTATAGCCAGCTCTTTGTTGCCGAACCAGAAGCGCAGCCTTTCCTTTAAGGCATAATCCGAAGCATTGGTCACGGAGCCGTCACCCATCTGCCGGTCGAAATAACCTTCACATTTAAATATTTCGGGGATTGACAGTCCTTCCGGACATGGCAGGCATTTATTACATTGTCTGCACACATAATCACCTAATTCGGGTGCCTCTTTATACAAAAGCTCCGTATCCTCCTGTGTCATAGGTTTAAAATTCTGAACATATTTTAAATCCGTTTCTAACATTTCCCGGGTATTAATACCGGTTACCACTACGGAGACCGGCTGGCTTAAGGCGTACTGAAAACCTTTTTCGGCAGAACGCCAAAGCAGACCGTCTGCAATTGGCTTCATAAGTATAACTGCAGTTTCCTTCTCTAAAGCCAGAGGCAGCAGTTCATTCTGGATTTCCGGATAATTAAAATGGTCGTAATAATTGATGGTAGTCATAACAGCGTCAAAAGGATACTCCTTTAGTGCCCGGATTAGCACATCCGGCTGGCCGTGCATGGATACGCCGATATGCTTTATCTTACCCTCCGCTTTGGCTTTTATGGCACCCTCCAAGGCACCCTTGGGACCCAAAATGATGTCCAATTCCTCCATAGTTCCCACCGCATGCATGATAAAAAGATCCACATGATCGGTTTGAAGGTTTTTTAAACTTCTGTCCAGGGAGGCCAGGCATTTATCCATGGTTCTTTCCCCTGTTTTGGTTGCCAGTATGAATTCATCCCTTCTGTGGGACACACTATGACCGATTTTGCGTTCCGATTCCCCATTGCCGTAGCTGGCAGCTGTTTCGATGTAGTTGCCGCCGGCATCCAGATAACTGTTTAACAGATATTCTGCTTCCGTAACCGGAATTTCCAGAAGATGAAATCCTCCGAAGCCCAAAATTGAAGTTTTAAGTCCGGTTTTTCCAAATGCCCTTTTTTCCATAATGTCCTCCTTAATAGAATCGCTTTTAAAAATTTACCAATGAAGAGAAATAACCCGGATTCATTTCCGGATTATTCTTCTGATATCTTTATTATAGTATAAGAAAAATTAGAAAGAAACATGATAACTGTATAAAAAAATGAGCTGTTCTTTAGTAAATATCATGATAGAGTTAAGTCTATACCTGGCGTTTTTAAACGAATAAACAACTTTTTTTATTAAACAGCAGTTATATATGAAACCACATGATTTTACGGGAAAAAGGGAATGATAATACGGTAACCGGAATCAGATTTAGAAAGGATGGTTAGGTTGAAAAAATAAAAGAATGTTTTTTCAACTACTGATTATTGAATAATTAATCGAAGATTAAATATTCACGAAAGAAGTTAGGTTGAAAAACGAAATACAGTTTTTCAACATCTTGATTTATACGTGCGCTTAAGCGCATAGATGGGAGTTAGGTTGAAAAATAAATTTTTCAATCGCAAGTTTGTGCTTGCGCACCACAAACTTGATATGCACAAAGAGCGTGTGCAAGAATAGAGGTTAATATGTGGAAAAAGGAAGAAAATACAGATATTAAAATTACCACCACCAACAACAATAGGATTCAGGATCAGATAAAAGCGGACAAAGAGAAAGACTTGATAAAAGGTGCCTCGGCCATTGTACCCAGGGCAGGCTATTATCCGCAGAATGAGTGTAATCCCGATAATGGTGCTTTCTTTGAAGAAAGAAGCAATCCTTTAAGCAGTAAAGGAAATTAAAAAAAGGCAGTAACTGCCCATATAGGACAGTTACTGCTGTATTAATTGCTCGATAAAATATTTGGCGGCGGATGACAACGGAATATTACCATTATAGGCAGCCACCAGCTTTCTTGTGGGAAGTGATTCCTGGACTTTTATGGTAATCAGCTTTGAGTTGCTGTCTCTTAAGCAAAAGTCGGGGATAAAGGCAATTCCAAGACCAATCTTCGCCAGATCAATAAGCAGATCATTGCTGTTTAATTCAATGGCAGGAACCAGATCCAGGGAATGCTGCAAAAAGAGATTATGAAGAAACTCGCTGGTGGTGGAATGTTTTGTTAACATTAGAATGGGAAATTCCAATAACTCCTCCAGGGAATAAGGCTCTTCCTTAATAGGGAAAAAATCTGCATTGCCGATAAAAACATCCTGGAACTCCAGGATAGGTTCAATATACATACTGTTTACCAGAGAGGAATTGGGGGAATTGGTAACGATGATATCAACTTCATTGGTCTCCAGCATCTTGGCACATTGAAAGGAAGTACCATTGGTTACTTTAATATGAATCTCAGGATACCTGCGGTGGAAATCCTCCAAAAAAGGAACCAGATAATAGCGGCAGATGGTATCACTGGCACCCAGCCGCAGCTGGCTCTCACCCAGGGCGGCAGCTTCTAAGAGCTGGTTTTCTCCTCTGCTGATCAAATTTATGGCAGGTTCAATATGTTTAAATAAAAGCTCTCCCTCTTTTGTCAGGGTAACCTTTTTGGTGCTTCGTATGAACAAGGTCTGACCTAGATTCGTTTCTAATACTTTAATTGACTGACTCACGGCGGACTGAGATATAAAAAGTGATGCGGCGGCTTCTGAAAAACTTAAGGTTTTAGCCACAAAATAAAACACTTTATATAATTCATAATTTATATCCATGGGGAGTCTCCTTTCTTTTGTCATCTGGTGGGAATAATTTCCAGCCAGTAACCATCCGGATCATTTATAAAGTAAATACCCATGGCGGTATTTTCATAACAGATACAGTTCATTTCCTTGTGTTTATTATAAGCGGCATCAAAGTCATCGACTACAAAGGCCAGATGGAATTCATTATCACCAAGATCATAAGGATGATCCCAGTCGCTGAGCCAGGTTAATTCAAGCAGATGAGAGGTCTCGTTATCGCCCAGGAATACGATGACAAAACTGCCGTCCTCCGGTTCGATTTTTCTTGTAACCTTAAGGTCCAGCGCTTCTTCATAGAATCGAATGGATTTATCCAGGTTAAGTACATTCAGGTTATTGTGTGCAAATTTAAATTTCATATGATCTTACTCCAATCTGCGTGCATCAGCACACGTTAAATATCTGTCCTTCTTCTTTTATATCCACAACCCGGTTAAAATATTCCTTTGCTTTCTCCATATTTTTTAATTTACTAATTACAGAATAATCTTTCCAGAAATGCATGGGAAATGCAAGTTTCGTCCTGGTTGTTTTCATAAAATAATCAAATCCCCACCAAAAGCGGTCTTCCTGTCTTGGGTCTAAGGGAACAAAAGCAATATCGAACTCCCGGTCCTTTATTCTGGCCATCTCTTTTTGAAAACGATTGGTCATATCCATATATTCGTCCTGTGTTTCGCCATCCCAGGACCACCAGTTTAAATCTCCGGCGTGATAAATTACGTGATTGTCTAAGTTAATAATAAATGCGATGCCTTCATCGGTAGAAGCAAGTGTTTCTACCAGGAGACTAAAATCCTTAGCAGCAGAAGGGTCTGCTAAAGCATCTCCCTTTTTAAGAACCGGTAGGGTAACGGATTCATTTTTCCCAAGCATACGGATGTGCTTTCGGGTCGATTCCGGAATCTGTTTTTTATCCATGTAGGCTTCATCCATTCGTATATCGTTGGATAAAACAAAGGTAATGCGGGGGTATGTCTTAGCCAGTTCAAAAATAGCCAGATCAAAATGATCCTGGTGCTTATGGCTGGCAAAAACGAAAATATGTTTCCTGTTGTCAAACTGAGGGATATTCCCCTTAAAATAATCAAAAAGCAAAACCACATCTTCTGATTCCACACTGAAACAGCTATGATGTATATAAGTTATCTGCATTGGTATACCTCCTAACTTACTTACTGTCTATTATTCTACCTCAAACACAGGGATTTGTATAGATGGATTATGGCAATCAGAGGAAAACAAATCGGAATAACAGGCATTATTGTATTAGTACTCCTTATTAAAAGATTAATATTTATTAATTTAATTTATAAAACGGATTATGCTATAATATTAGCAGAAACTAAAATGTTATAAAGTCTGAAAGGATACCGAATATGAGCAGCGTGAAGAGAATCTATGTAGAAAAGAAAGCCCCCTATGCGGTTCGGGCTAAGGAATTGTTCGAAGAAATAAGAAGCTATCTTGGTATAAATGACTTAAAAAGTGTCAGGGTTTTAATCCGTTATGATATAGAAAATGCAAGTGAAGAAACTTATCAGAAAGCTTTGGGAACCGTATTTTCCGAGCCGCCGGTTGATCTTTTGTATGAGGAATCATTTCAATGGGAAGAACCTGGCCGTATCTTTTCAGTACAGTATTTACCCGGACAGTTTGACCAGCGCGCCGATTCGGCAGAACAATGTGTCAAATTATTAAATGAGAACGAGGAGCCGGCGATCCGATCTGCTGTTACCTATGTGTTATCCGGTGATATAAGCGAGGAAGATTTCAGTAAAATCAAAGCTTACTGCATTAATCCCGTGGATTCCAGGGAAATCGAAGAAGATAAACCAAAGACTTTAAAAAGCGAATTTGAAGACCCTTCGGATGTACTTTGTCTTGACGGGTTTATTATCATGTCCGAAGCAGAATTGAATAAACTTTATCTTTCTCTGAATCTGGCTATGACCTTTCACGACTTTCTTCATATACAGAACTACTTCAGCTCGGAAGAAAAACGGGATCCATCAATGACAGAAATCCGGGTACTGGATACCTACTGGTCCGATCACTGCAGACATACCACTTTCTTAACAGAACTTAACAAGATCCGCATTGAAGAAGGGTATTATAAGGAACCCATCACCCAGGCATACGAAAGATACCTTTCCGACCGGAAGGAATTGTATAAGGGCAGGGAAGATAAATACGTCTCACTTATGGATATTGCCTTAATGGCTATGAAGAAATTAAAAGCCCAGGGTAAGCTGGAGGATATGGAAGTATCGGATGAAATCAATGCCTGCTCCATCGTAGTGCCGGTGGAAATCGACGGTAAAACGGAAGAATGGCTGGTATTCTTTAAAAATGAAACCCACAACCATCCTACGGAGATCGAACCCTTCGGCGGTGCGGCAACCTGTCTTGGAGGTGCCATCCGCGATCCGTTGTCCGGCAGGGGGTACGTATACCAGGCTATGCGGGTAACCGGTGCAGCAGACCCAACCGTATCTTTAAAAGATACGTTAAAAGGCAAACTTCCCCAGAGAAAAATTGTGACCGGTGCAGCAGCCGGCTACAGCTCCTACGGCAACCAGATCGGACTTGCCACCGGCCTGGTAGATGAAATCTATCATCCTGACTATGTAGCCAAGAGGATGGAAATCGGAGCGGTTATGGGAGCGGCTCCCCGCAAAAATGTAATCCGGGGGAATTCCGATCCAGGCGATATCATTATACTAATGGGCGGCAGAACCGGACGGGATGGCTGCGGCGGCGCAACAGGCTCCTCCAAAGTCCATACCACCCAGTCCATAGAAACCTGCGGTGCCGAAGTTCAGAAAGGAAATGCACCTACGGAAAGAAAATTGCAGCGTTTATTCCGCAGGGAAGAAGTAAGCCGGTTAATAAAGAAGTGCAATGACTTCGGTGCAGGCGGCGTATCGGTGGCCATAGGCGAACTGGCGGACGGTCTTCACATTTATCTGGATAAAGTGCCGAAGAAATATGCAGGACTTGATGGTACGGAACTTGCTATTTCAGAATCCCAGGAGAGAATGGCAGTCGTAGTAGAGAGAAAAGACGTAGACCGGATGCTGGCCTTTGCAGAGGAAGAGAATCTGGAAGCGGTTGTGGCAGCAGAGGTTACCAAAGAGCCAAGACTTGTTATGTTCTGGAGAGACAAAGAAATTGTTAATATATCACGGGCATTCCTAAATACCAACGGTGCCCATCAGGAGGCAGAAGCTGTCATAGCTATGCCGGAATATGAGTCAAATTATTTTGCAGGGAATAAGACGGCTGTAACTGATATAAAATCCAGGTGGCTGAAGGTTTTAAGCGATCTGAATGTATGCTCCAAAAAAGGATTGGTGGAGATGTTTGACAGCTCCATCGGTGCTGCTACCGTAACTATGCCTTACGGCGGAAAATACCAGCTGACACCAATTCAGACCATGACGGCCAAGTTACCGGTCTTAAATGGAAAATGTGATACGGTTACTATGATGAGCTACGGCTTTGACCCTTACCTTTCCAGCTGGAGTCCTTATCATGGAGCCGTATATGCAATTATATCCTCCGTTGCCAAAATTGTGGCAGCCGGTGGTGATTATACTAAAATACGTTTTACCTTCCAGGAATATTTCAGAAGACTTGGAACTGATCCGAAGCGCTGGGGAGAGCCGCTGACGGCTCTGTTAGGTGCTTATGATGCACAGATGAAATTAGGACTTCCCTCCATCGGCGGGAAAGACAGTATGTCCGGTACTTTTAATGATATCGATGTTCCGCCTACCCTGGTATCCTTTGCGGTTAATGTTTCCAAAGTGCAGAATGTGATAACGCCGGAATTAAAGAAAGCCGGTAATTATCTGGTTCTGTTTGGGATGGAAAAGGATAATTATGACCTTCCGGACTATGAGCAGCTAATGAAGCAGTATGAAGAAGTACAAAAACTGGCAAAGGCTAAGATACTGGTATCCTCATATGCATTAGGTGCTTTTGGTATTGCAGAAGCCGTCAGTAAGATGGCATTCGGTAATAAATTAGGTGTGGAGATAGATGGTACTATTGACAGCCAGGAATTATTTGCACCGGCCTACGGCTCAATACTGGCTGAAATTGCAGAAGAGGATTTAGAAAAGCTTGCCGTTTTGAATTTAAACTGTAAAGTAGCCGGTAAGGTTATCAAAGAGGAGAAATTCAGATACGGTACGCAAGAGTTATCCATGCAGGAAGCCCTCTCAGCCTGGACCTCCCCCCTGGAAAAGGTATTTCCCACCCGCTCAGCTGTTAAAGAAGAACTGCAAGGTAAAATTATAACCGGAGAAGTTTATGATGCAAAGACCGTATATACAGCTAAAAATAGAGTTGCCAAACCGAAAGTATTTATCCCGGTATTCCCCGGGACAAACTGTGAATATGACAGCCTGCGTGCCTTTGAACAGGCTGGAGCAGAAGTAAATACCGTTGTATTTAAAAATCTGAATGCAGTCAATATCAGAGAATCTGTGGAAGCCTTTGAAAAAGGGATTAATGAAGCCCAGATCCTTATGTTTCCAGGTGGTTTTTCAGCCGGTGATGAACCGGACGGTTCCGGTAAATTTATAGCAACCGCCTTCCGCAATGAACGGATTAAGGAAGCGGTAAATAAACTTCTAAAGGAACGGGACGGATTAGCTCTTGGTATCTGCAATGGTTTCCAGGCACTGATCAAATTAGGACTGGTGCCTTATGGTGAAATAACGCCCCAAAGCCAGGATTCACCGACTCTTACGACCAACAAAATTGGCAGACATATCTCAAAATCGGTTTATACCAAGGTAGTATCAAATAAATCGCCCTGGCTTATGAAAGCTGAATTAGGCGGTAGGTATGCAATACCGGCATCTCATGGTGAGGGTCGTTTTGTAGCATCGGAGGAATGGATCAGAAAGCTGTTTCAAAATGGCCAGGTGGCAACACAGTATGTGGATTTAAACGGTAACCCCACCATGGATGAAGATTTTAATCCTAACAGTTCCTATTCTGCTATTGAAGGCATTACGAGCCCCGACGGCAGAGTACTCGGGAAAATGGCCCATTCCGAGAGAAGAGGGAACAGTGTGGCGATTAATATCTATGGGAACCAGAACCAGTATTTCTTTGAATCCGGTGTCAGCTATTACCGGTAATTCTTAGAGGATTAAGTCTTATTAGAAAAGTATCTCCGGTATGAATAGAAAAAAGACAGAATCAGACACAGATAAATAATATCAGAGAGTGTATCTTAAAGAATTTATTGATTTTTTAAGATACGCTCTTTCTTAATGTATGTATTGTATGTATTAGGTGATTTTGCATGACTATAATTGAATCTTTATGCCATTCCGTTATGATTTGATAAAGGATTGAATCTTGTCCAGGCGGAAATTAATGTAATGAAACAAGCAGCAATTGTATGAAATGTTCGGAAATTACAGTGTTTTGCAATACTTATTGGTTGAATTTCTTATGGGTAATTTATGACAAAACACTTATCTCAATATAAATTATAAATAAATTAAATAAAATTATCACATTTTGTAAATGGTTATGTTATAATATAGGTATTATGTACTATATGAATATAAATATAGCAATTTATTCGAGGGGTATTAAAAGACAGGCATATAAATTCTAAATTACACTGGATTCTTGTTTCAAGTTATGATTGATTTCTGGTATTATTTCTGCTATATTTTAGTAACAAAAAATGGATAATTCTGCAATTTAAACAAAACTTGAGGGTGGATTACAACTATGATGAATATATTATCCTTTCTATCGACATTAGCGTCTGTTATTTATTTGTTTGTGGGGTTTAATACATATAGATTAACTAAAAAAACGAGAGAAGGCATTTTATTCCTCCTCTTAAATATTGTATTGTCAATTTGGTCTTTTACCTATTCATTTGCCTATGTTGCGGAAGATATCTATGAATTTTCATTCTGGAATAAACTGTCCTCCATTGGATGGTGTTTTTTTCCCGTTCTTGTTCTGCTTCTGGTCTTTTCAATAACCAATCATAAAATATTAGAAAAACGTATTAAGTATATCCTCCCTTTACCGGGCTTCCTGTTCTGGTTTATGAGCCTCTTTTTATTCCGCCCGGGTTATCCTACGCCGGATGTCATTTCAAATTTCTTCTATATCGGTAATACGGTTTACAACTACAGTTACATATTACTGTGTCTGGCCATTATCTTTTTGTGGGGCAGAAGATCGTGTAAGATAAACCAGAAAAAACAAGCCAGGGTAATTCTATTCTCCGGTATGATTCCGCTGCTTTTTGATTTTATATTTCAGGTACTTTTTCCTTTCATAACGGGCAGATCGCTGCCGAATTTTACTCAGATACTAATCTTAATCATGCTCTGGGGTATCTATTATGCTATTGTAAATTATAACTTTATGCTGGTGTCCAATTCTCTTATCATTAATGAATTATTTCATGAGATACTGGATCTGACATTTCTTATTGATCTGGACGGTAAAATAATCAGAACCAATAAGCAGGTACTAAATCTCCTTGACATTGAATGGATAGATCTGGTTAATACAAAAATAACCGATATGATTGCAGAAGAAAAACTAGGCAAGCTGATTACTGATTGTGAAGACCTGAAAGCTACTGTAAAATATAACAATGTTGTAATTCGTACAAAGAAGGGGGAACCCATACCACTGAATATATCTGTTTCTCCCATAAGGGAATCCAGAAATCAGATTCTGCTGGGCTTACTGATCGTTGGTCAGGATATTCGAATGATTGAAGAATTAAAAAATGAAATAAGCAGTCATAAAAAGACTACGGAAAAGCTGAGAAAAAGTGAGGAACTGTTTCGCACAGTGGCAGAAACCATACCTTTTTCTATCATACTGACAAACCGGGATGATAATACCATTCTCTATATTAATAAAAAAACAGAAGATTTGTTTCAAATCAGGCATGATGAAATGATTGGTGAATTGGCATTTCAGTTCTATGAGAATCCTCAGGACAGATGGGACTTAATACAGGACATTTCAGAAGGAAAACCGGTCAAGGAAAAAGAAGTTATATTTAAACGAAGAAATGATACGGCTTTTAACGGTTTAATCACCATGGTTACTGCGGTTTATAATGAAAGGGAAGTCCTCCTTTCCTGCCTGGCAGACATTACTGAACAAAAGATAATGCAGCAGAACATTATAAAGTCGGAAGAGATGTTAAGAAAGCTGATGGATTCCATTCCGGATCTGGTATTGGTATGTGATATCAATGGTAATCTGACTTATGTAAATAAAAGTATCAGGACTATTTTGGGATATGACCAAAAGGAAGAAGGGATGCCGTCTAATTTCTTAAGTTTACTGGACAAAGAGGAGATAGAAACCGCCAGAAATAATATGCAGCGTTTGTTGAAAGCGGAAATTGGACCAATCGAATATAGATGTATTAAAAGAGACGGAAGCTATATTAATGTTGAAGTAAACAGTACGGTATTGCGGGAATCGTCTTCGGAGCCTTTCGGCTACGTATTTGTGACCAGGGATATTACCGAAAGGAAGAAAGTCCAGGAAGAATTAAGACGGAGCAAAGAAGAAATTGAACAAGCTAATAATGAATTGATCAAGAGTAATTACCTGTTACAGGAGCAATCCATCCGGGATAGCCTTACTAATTTATATAACCATCGGTTTATTATGGAACTGCTGGGCCAGGAAATCAGGAAAACACTACAAAATAAAGTTGCTTTATGCCTTATGATGCTGGATATTGATTATTTTAAGAGGGTTAACGATAACTACGGACATCAGGCCGGTGACCGGGTACTAAGTGCCGTATCCAAATTAATTCAGTTAAATATCAGGGATAACGATTATGCAGGCAGGTATGGCGGTGAAGAATTTATGGTCCTGCTTCCGGAAAGCCGTTTGATGGAAGCATATGACATTGCAGAAAAGATAAGAGAAAGTATTCAAAATTATAGTTTTACAAAAAAGAACCTAAATGTTACAATCAGTATAGGTCTGACGGAATATCATTCTGAAGATATAAAGACTTTCGTTAACCGGGCGGATACACTTTTGTACCGGGCGAAAGAAAATGGTAGAAATCGAACTGAAATATCATAGAATAATGTATAGAGAAAGGTTAGAAGATGATGACGATCAATCGTAGTAAAGTAGTAATTATCGGAGCCGGCCTGGTTGGCTCATCCACTGCATTCAGTCTGATTACACAGGGTGTTTGCGATGAAGTGATGATAATAGATATTAACAAGAATAAAGCCCGGGGTGAAGTAATGGATTTATGCCACTGTGTGGAATATTTGAACCGGAATGTAAAGGTAAGTCAAGGAGATTATAAAGACTGCGGCGATGCCGATATCGTAGTTATAACAGCCGGTGCACCGCCAAAACCCGGGCAGACCAGGCTGGATACCCTTGAATTATCAGCCGGTATCGCGAAATCCATCGTTGGCCCGGTAATGGAAAGCGGTTTTAAAGGGCATTTTATCGTCGTCTCCAATCCGGTTGATATGATCGCCCATTATGTTTATAAGTTGTCCGGATTGCCGAAAAACCAAATTATTGGTACAGGTACGGCCATGGACTCTGCCAGACTAAAATACTTTATCGGAGAATTATTTAACGTGGATCCCAGGAGTGTCCAGGGGTATACCATGGGTGAGCACGGTGACAGTCAGATGTGCCCCTGGTCCCATGTAACGGTGGGCGGAAAGAGAATCTTTGATATTCTGGAAGACAACAGAGAGTTTGACAATGTTAATCTGGATGATATTGTAAAGAGAATTACAAGAGTAGGCTTTGATATACTGGAAGTAAAAGGTACCACCTGCTACGGTATTGCCACTACGGCTGCAGGTATTATTAAGGCAATACTAAATGATGAGAATAAGATTATTCCGGTTTCCACTCTGCTGGAAGGAGAATTCGGCGAATCGGATGTGTTCTGCGGAGTTCCGGTAATTCTAAACCGGAGCGGTGTTAAAGATGTGGTAGAAGTCCATTTAACAGAAGAAGAGATGGTGAAGTTTAAGAACTCCATTCAAGTTATCCGTGAATATACAGCAAAAATACTGGGGTAGGTAATACTTGGTTATCGGAGTGTAAGTGAAACAGCCTGCTTAGCGAACCGTTTAATAACAGCCGGAAAAGATTTAATCTTTTCCGGCTGATGCTGTTTAAGCTCGTACTGTTATCTGATTAAGATGTGAGCTGTTTGCAGCATATCCGGCCGTATTCTAAGTTTAGAGCTAAAAAGTAAAGGCTTTATGATTTTGAAAGTAGTACGGTACGGAGCTTGCCTGTTATCGGGACTATTTGGCTGTAATTTTGTCGGTAATGGAATTAAGAAACTGACTGGCAGTAGAGGAACGGTAAGTATCGGGGTCATATACAACGCAGATTGCGGAGGTTAGGGAACAATCTCCCATACTTCTTACTACTGTCTTTGACGGATCGGCAAAACCGGCTGCCGAAACAGGGACAATCCCTATACCCATTCCTTCATCGGCCCAGAGAATAGTTGTTCTTGCATCGTCATTTTTACAAAAGATATCCCAGGTGATTTTTTTCTGATTAAGCATATCCATAAAAATGGGTTCCCATCTGCGGTATAACAGGATTGGTTTTCTCGACAGCTCTGTTAAAGTAATACTGTCTTTACTCTGGCAGTCACTGAAAAAGCTTTCCCTGCCAATAGCAACCAGGGATTCCTCCATCAGGTTGATGCATTTAAAGGAGGAGGAGGGAAAGGGGGATCTTACTACTACCAGATCTAAACGGTTTGCTTTTAGGTTTTCCAGTAACTGATAGGTATTTGCTTCAAATATTTCATAATGTATATCCGGATTCTCCTGGTGAAAGGGCAGGATCCAGTTTGAAAGTAAAATACTGCCGACAGAGGAAACAACACCAATTCTTAAGGTGCCGGAGATGCCCTTTTTATAGGATTCCAGCTCCTGGAGGGTGGAAGTTGATAAATCCAGTAATATAACCGCTTTATTATATAATAATCTTCCGGCCTCATTCAGCTTGATATGTCTGGAGCCCCGTTCGAATAAAACACATCCGATTTCCTGTTCCAGTAATTTCATATGATTACTCAGAGGCGGCTGGGACATGTGGAGTCTTTTAGCTGCCGCTGAGATATTGCCTTCATTAACAATAGTTACAAAGTACTCCAGTTGCTTTAAATCCATAATCATTTCTCCTTAAATTGCAGAATAAGTAAATTCGGCTGAAGCTGAAATATTCAGCAAATTACTGTATAGAAATAAACGATATCCATAAAATATAGTTACTGCTGCATGAAACAGTCAGTTCAATATCCAACTATACTTAAAAACTATAGAAAGCATATAAATCTCATATTTTTTATATAGCTGAAAATATGATACTATATAAAATGGAAAAAATCAATCAGGAGGATATGAAGTGAAACGGCTGTTGGTATTTTTAAAAGAGTATAAAAAGGAAAGTATTCTGGCACCTTTGTTTAAGCTGCTGGAAGCTTTATTTGAATTATTTGTGCCTCTGATTATGAAACAGATCATCGACACAGGGATTGTAACAAAGAATGTACCCTATGTACTAAAAATGTGTCTTGTACTGGTTCTGCTGGGAATTATCGGACTTGTCTGCTCCATCACCGCCCAATATTTTGCTGCAAAAGCGGCGGTAGGCTTTGCTGCAAAAATACGGTATCAGTTATTTAAACATATACAGGAGCTTTCCTTTACCAAAATGGATCATCTGGGCACTACCACTATGATTACCAGAATGACAAATGATATAAATCAGGTACAAAACGGTGTCAATTTAGTACTGCGTTTATTTATGCGCTCACCGTTTATTGTATTTGGTGCAATGATAATGGCTTTTACCATTGATGTAAAGTCAGCACTTATCTTTGCGGTGGTGATTCCTTTGCTTTCCGTTGTGGTATTTGGAATTATGTTAATCAGTATTCCGCTTTATAAAAAGGTACAGGAGAAGCTTGACAGGATACTGGGTATTACCAGGGATAATCTGGCAGGCGTACGTGTTTTGCGTGCATTTCATAAGGAAGAGGATGAAATACAGGCATTTCAGGAAGGTAATTCAAGCCTTACAAAGCTGCAGTTATATGTAGGGCGGATTCTGGCTGTTATGAATCCCCTGACTCTGGTAATTGTAAATGGCGCTATTATTCTGTTGCTGTGGACCGGTGCGGTTAAGGTCTCAACCGGTATTCTCACAGCGGGAGCTGTCATAGCTTTAGTAAATTATATGTCCCAGATCCTGGTAGAACTGATAAAGCTGGCCAATCTGATTATATCTGTTACTAAGGCAGTTGCCTGCGGTAACCGGGTGCAAAGTGTATTCGAATTGGAATCCGGTATTCCTGAAAGGGAAGAAGCGTATAGGGATTTAGAAAAAGAAGCAGCAAATCCGGATGCCCTGATGGAATGGAGGGGCGTATCACTAAGGTATGACGGCGCGGCTGGAGAGGCATTGTCGGATGTTAGTTTTAAAGTTCTGCGGGGACAAACTATCGGTATCATCGGCGGCACCGGCTCCGGTAAGACGACTTTGGTACATTTGATACCTCGTTTTTACGACATTACCAATGGAGAGATACTTTTAAACGGTAAGAATATAAAAAGCTATGATATCGGCGAGCTTAGGAATAAAATTGGTATAGTTCTGCAGAAAGCGGTTTTATTTAAAGGAACAATACGGGATAATCTTCTTTGGGGCAAAAAAGATGCCAGCCAGGAAGAATTGGAAGAAGCCTTAAGAATATCCCAGGCAAAGGAATTTGTTGAAGGGAAAGAAAAAGGTATGGACAGTATGATTGAACAGGGTGGAAAGAACCTGTCCGGAGGCCAAAGGCAGCGGCTTACCATTGCAAGAGCCTTAGTACGTAATCCGGAGATACTTATTCTGGATGACAGTTCGTCGGCTCTTGACTATGCAACGGATGTAAAATTAAGGACGGCAATCCGGGGTATGAAAAACAGACCTGCGGTGTTTATCGTTTCCCAGAGAACTTCTTCGATACAGTACGCAGATCAGATCATCGTCCTGGACGACGGCAAAGTGGCAGGAATCGGACAACATGATGAACTGCTGGAAACCTGTGAAGTTTATCAGGAAATATATTATTCACAATATTCTGATAAAAAAGCAGCAAGGTAGTGGGTAACCTTTCAGATAGATTATATAAGAAAAGATTATTTGAGAAAATGTATCTTCACAAGTGTAAAAAGAGCATCTTTCTACAATATTTGAAGAACAGCAGAAGCTGCATCATGACGGAAAGCGTGCTTTTTTGGAAGAAATATTATGAAAAATGAAAGGTTACCATGAAGGCAATTCTTCATTATGTGAACTAGCTTTACATTATATTCTGTGGCAGTATCCCAGGCTGGGATATTAGGAGGGTGTAGGTTGAAAAAACGAAATACTGTTTTTCAACATCTTGATTTATACGTGCGCTTAAGCGCACAGATGGGAGTTTAGGTTGAAAAATAAATTTTTCAACCGCAAGTTTGTGCTTGCGCATCACAAACTTGATATGCACAAAGAGCGTGCGCAAGAATAGAGGTTAAAATGAACCGAAAAAAATTAACTTTACATAAGTCGACCATTAAAAAGATATTACACTATATTGGGAAATACCGTGTGTTTGTGTTCTGTTCCATTCTATTTGCGGCCATTACGGTAATGTGTACCCTGTATACTCTGCTTTTAATCGGAAAAGCCATTGACTGCCTGACCGGTGCGGACGGAGTGGACTTTGACGGACTGATCCAAATACTTGTAACAATGGCTGTGTTAACCGGTGCGGCAGCAGTCCTGCAGTGGGGAATGAATGTCTGCAATAATAAAATTGTGTATCATGTAATACAGGATATCCGGAAGGATGCGTTTGGCAAGATTGAAATTCTTCCATTAAAATATATAGACAGCCATGCCTATGGTGAAGTGGTAAGCCGTGTAATAACAGATGTGGATCAGTTTGCAGACGGATTGCTTATGGGACTCACACAGCTGTTTACCAGTGTGATAACTATATTGGGGACTCTTGTATTTATGTTCCGTGAAAATATTCCCATAACCCTGGTGGTTATATGTCTGACACCGGTCTCTATCCTGGTTGCCGGATTCATTTCCAAAAGGACATATTCCATGTTTATGCTCCAGTCCCAGACAAGGGGAGAGCAGACCGCTTATATTGAAGAAATGATTGGGAATCAAAAGGTAGTCCAGGCTTTTGGATTTGAAGAGGAAGCCCTAAGTAATTTTGAAGAAATTAATGACCGGCTGTCAAAATACTCACTACGGGCTATTTTCTTTTCTTCTATTACGAATCCGGCTACCAGATTTGTCAACGGCCTGGTTTATACCGGCGTAGGTATCACCGGAGCCATATCAGTAATTAACGGAAGTCTTACCGTAGGAATTCTGACCGCTTTTTTAAATTATGCGAATCAGTATACGAAACCTTTTAATGAAATATCAGGTGTAGTTACAGAGCTTCAGAATGCCTTAAGCTGTGCAAAACGGATTTTTGATCTAATTGATGAAGAACCCCAGGTACCGGATGCGGCCGATGCGGTAGAATTAACCGCAGTGGAAGGGGAAGTGAAATTAGATAATGTAGAATTTTCTTATACTCCTGAAAGAAAATTAATTGAAAATTTAAATCTTTTTGTAAAACCAGGCCAGAGAATTGCAATCGTTGGTCCTACCGGGTGCGGTAAAACTACAATTATCAATCTGCTTATGCGGTTTTATGAAGTTAACAGCGGCAGTATCTTTGTGGATGGGAACGATATCCGCCAGGTTACCAGGAAAAGCCTTAGAACCAATTATGGTATGGTACTGCAGGAAACCTGGCTGAAGTCGGGTACTATACGGGAGAATATCTGTATGGGAAAACCCGATGCTACGGAAGACGAAATGATAAAAGCTGCAAAGGCAGCCCATATCCATAGTTTTATCAAGCGGATGCCCCAGGGGTATGATACTGTAATCTCGGAAAACGGGGAAGATTTATCCCAGGGACAGAGGCAGCTACTATGTATCGCCAGGGTTATGTTGTGTCTGCCGCCTATGCTGATTTTGGATGAAGCCACTTCTTCCATCGATACCAGAACAGAAATTAAGATACAGGAAGCTTTTATGACTATGATGAAAGGCAGAACTAGTTTTGTGATAGCTCACCGCCTTTCAACCATTAAAGACGCGGATTTGATTCTGGTTATGCGGGACGGACATATTGTGGAACAGGGAAAACATGAAGACCTTTTAGAAAAGCAGGGCTTTTATTCCGAACTTTATAACAGCCAGTTTGTCAGAGAAGCAGTATAACTGGATTCAGGAGGAAAAATTTTAATAATGTGGAATATTTATAATTGTACAAAAAAGGGATAATTGCTATAATATGGTATAAATAACCTGGTACAATGATACGGCAGTCAGCAGATTGCCTTAAACTGAAATATAATTATAAAGTAACCGGTTGGGGAAAGAGATACGTAATAAAAAACTCTTTCCCCTTTTTTATGAGAACTGAAAACGATGAGGAGGAGCCAATCTACATGAATAAAGTGTAAGTTGGCTGTATTTATATCTTTTTGATATGGTATTATTTGTGTTAGTAGATCGTGATGTAAGAAATCGTGAGGTAAGAGGATCGCGATGTAAGAAATCGTGAGGTAAGAGGATCGCGATGTAAGAAGATCGTGATATAAAAAGATCCTGATGTAAAAAGATCACATCTGCTTATATTATGAATAATTACAGTAGTCTTTATGTTAACAGCTCTATAATCAGAAAGGATGGCTGCCAAATGAAATTATTTTTAAATCGTTTCATCCGGTTTGATACCATATTTAACCGGCTGATCCTGTCTTTTGTAGGTATTGTTATAATGGTGGTACTTTCCGTCTGCGGTTTTTTGACGGTGCAATTTTCAATTAATTATAACCAGAAGGTTGAAAATCTTGAAAAATACCGGTTGGAGCATTTGGGGAATCTGATCAATGAGTATCTTTTTGAAGAACCGAACCGTACCATAATGGAGATTACCAGCCTGGGGAATAAAGATAAAGACATACAGAAATTCCTGCATTATCCCATGAAAAATGACTATTACAGGGCAACCCAGTTAAATGAATATCTGCAGGTTATAGACGCCCAGAATATTCCCCGTATTGAAAGTATTGAAGTATTTGTACTAATTAATGACATATGGGTTTCTACCCAAAGCGGTATTACATACACACAGGGAGATTTACAGGCATTTCTAAAGACCTTGGATATCTTTGAGTATGAAACAGAATATCAGAGCAAAAAACGCTGGATGTCCAGCCGTACCATTACCTACGACCGCGTTCAGATACCGGTGTATTCCTTTACGGCCGCATACCCTTTGTATACCCAGGAAGAATCAAAGTTTAAGGGATTTGTAATCATAAATGTGAGACAGGAAACCATATGTAATCTCCTTAAGGATTTTTTATCCGGCAGTTTGGATTCGGCTGCGATTATGGATCTGCAAGGAAATGTCATTGCCTTAGAAGGCGAAAAAGAAGGATTTAACCTATTTTTAGAAAATAACAGGGAGTATGTATTAAAAATACTGTCCGATAATAAGGAGCAGGAAAGCAGTAAAATAGATGATAATATTATTACAGTTCAGTCAATCGGAATAAGGAACTGGAAGATCATAAAGCTAAATTCGGTAAAAGGTTATTATGATGAATCGAAAACCATACAAAGAAAAGGAATCTATTTTTCCGTTTTTGTAATGGTTATGGGACTATTGCTGTCTTTTTATTTTGCAAGAACCTTATATAAGCCTTTTTATCTGATTCTCGATAAATTAAAGAAAGCAAAGGTGAATAAAAAGGCCAGGGAAAGTGAGTACTACTATATAGACCGGGCCATCGATGAATTGTACGGTCTTGCAGCTTTAAAGGAAGAGGCCTTATATAAAAACCTGAACATTATAAAAAATGATTTTGTAATCAATCTGATATCCTCCAGGTACATAAATAAATCTGATATTGAAGAGAAACTGCAGCTGCTGGGGGTTACGGACAAAAGCAGGTATCATTATCTAATGATCGTCCGGCTGCATCCAAAACTATATGCCCATTTGGATGAACTGACAAGAAATCTGGTTACCTACAATATGATACAGTTTTTTGACGGTTACACCTTTGAAGAAATTCACTGTCTGCCGGCAGATATGTTTGATGGAAAAATCTGCGTCATAGCGTCCTTACCGGAGAAAAGAAAAGACCCGTTAAAGACTATGAGGATGAAATTTACGGATTATATGAAGATCAATTTTTCTCTGGATCCAATCATCCTGCAAAGTGCAGTATTTGCCGATCTCATGGAGGCGAATACGGCTTATGCAGGACTTGTAAGGGTATTGGATTACATTTACTTTCTGCCCCACATGTATTTTATTGACTGCGAATATATCGAGGAGCGGCAAAAGGGCAGGGGAGAAGGCATCAATCCTGATTTTGAAGCCTTCAGTGAGGCACTGGTGACAAGAGATCTGGACCGGATTGAACGGGTGCTTAAGGAGTTTATGGAAGAAGCCGGTATGTTAAAAGCACCGGTTGAGGATTTGAACGGATATATTTTAAAATATGTTTTTCTGTACAATTATTTTCTAAGGGACATCATGCAGGATAAAGGAAGTGAGCGGGAACAGCTGTTTAAAGAGATCAATGACCTGTATAACAGTGAGGATTTTTATTTCTGGTTTATACAGCTGATTCGAAATACCTTTGCCGAATTGGCAAAATTGGAAAATAACCCGACAAAAACTGTGGTTGAATTAATTGAGAAAGTGATTACGGAAAATTTATGTGAAGATTTATCCCTGGAATTCATTGCGGATAAAGTATATCTAAGCCCGAAATACATCAGCCGTATTTATAAAGAAGAAAGAGGCCTTAATATCACTTTGTTTATTACGGACTGTAAACTAAAAAAAGCTGCAAAACTGTTGCTGGAATCTAATATATCCCTGGAAAAACTGATTCAGCAGGTGGGTTTTGGAAGTACCAATTATTTTATTAAAAAATTCAAGGAAAAATATTCGGTGACACCGGTCCAATACAGGAGGAATGCAATTCTTTAGTGCCGCCGGGTATATAAAACAGAATAAGTTACAGATTGTAGAAATAATGCCATCGGAATTAACGTTGGGATTTTTAAAGGAGAGGGAAAAAGCATCAGGATGCGGAATTTTTGTGATTGAGTATAAATGAATATACCCTTATGCTGAAGGAGTAACGTTACAAAATAAAAACGGACGGGGGTAAAGAATGTTTATAAAGAAATGCAGGGCAGAGATGAAAGCAAATAAGTGGCTGTATCTGATGTTTTTACCTGTATTTATTTGGTTTGCCGTGTTCTGTTATTTGCCTATGGGCTGGATGGTCATCGCTTTTCAGAAGTTTGACATCGTAAAAGGCATCGCCGGCAGCAATTGGGTGGGGTGGCAGAATTTTGAGGCTGTATTTAAAGATCCTTATTTTTTCAGATTACTAAAAAATACACTCTTGATGAATATTTACGGCCTTATTTTTGGATTTCCGCTGCCTGTAATACTTGCCATTGCATTTAATGAAATACGCCGGAGAAGATTTAAAAAAGTTACCCAGACAATCAGTTACTTACCATATTTTATTTCTTCCGTTGTGGTTATGTCCATGGTGATTAATTTTCTGTCACCGGGCGGGTTTGTCAATATGCTTTTGAAGTCATTTGGAGGGGACAGTATTTTGTTCCTCCAGAATCCCAAATATTTCAGAACCATATTCATCAGTACCGGAATATGGCAGGGAACCGGATTCAGTGCCATTGTTTATATGGCGGCTTTAACAGGTATACCAAGTGAACAGTATGAAGCGGCAACCGTTGACGGAGCCGGTAAGTTCCAGAAAATGCTCTACATAACCCTGCCGGGGCTGATTCCAACGATTGTCATCATGCTCTTAATCAGTCTGGGGTCCATTCTTAATGTAGGTCATGAACGTATTATACTTTTATACAATCCGGCTATTTATGAAACAGCGGATGTGTTTAATTCTTATGTATACCGGGAAGGCATATTAAACCACCGGTATGGCTATACCCAGGCTTTGACTATTTTCCAGAACGTGGTTGGGTTCCTGCTGGTGTATACCGCCAACCGGATAACAAGAAAACTGGACGGAACAACCCTGTGGTAATGAAACTAAAAGAGGTGGTTATGAAACAGAATAAGAATGTCAGCGAAGCTATATTTGTCGCAATCTGTTACAGTATTATAGTTTTAGTATGTATTGTGACACTGTATCCTTTTATTTATCTGCTTTGTGCATCGTTTAGTTCTTCTGAAAGCGTGATGAGAAATGATGTGGTTTTATTGCCGAAAGAGTTTACCTTAAGAGCGTATCAGGTAGTGGCCATGTACAAAGGTATGTGGAACGCTTATCTGAATACGGTATATTATACGGTATTTGGCACTCTGCTTAGTTTGGCTCTATCGGTGCTGGGAGCTTATCCGCTTTCCAAAATGCGGTGGGCTCCCAGAAAATGGATGGGTTTGTTCGTGGTTTTTACCCTGTGGTTTACCAGTGGTATGATTCCTTTTTTTCTGGTAATGCATGCGCTTAATCTAACGGATTCCAGACTGGGGATTTTACTGTATCCGGCAATTAATGCCCTGTACGTTATCATACTACGGACTCATTTTGAGGGGCTGCCCGTATCTTTGGAAGAATCGGCTAAGCTGGAAGGCGCCAATGACAGGCAGATACTGATGAAAATCATGCTGCCTTTATCTAAACCGGTGCTGGCTGCAATCGGGCTTTATTATGCCATTGCACGGTGGAATTCGTTTTTCTGGGAAAGCATTTTGCTAACGGATGATAAAAGAGTTCCGGTTCAGGTTTTGCTGCGGCGGATTATTATTTCCAGCCAGTTAGGACAGGATATGGCAGCGGCACTGTCAAGAGGGGAAGCCAGCATACCCGTTACCATTAAATTTGCTGCAATTATAGTAACTACACTTCCGATTATTGTACTTTATCCTTTCTTTCAAAGGTATTTTGTAAGCGGTGCTCTTGTCGGAGGTATCAAAGAATAAATGAATCATGCGAAAAGATGTAGTTTATTAAATATACCTTACTAAATATACCTTACAGTTTATATGAATTGCAAAGTTACAGCCTATGCTGGTAAGCTTCGGAAATATAATTGTATTAACTATATGGTATATAGACGAAACTTTGGTATTTCGCAATCTGCTAGAAAAAAATTTAGAGGAGGCCTATATAATGAAAAAAATGAAAAAATGGATGGGGATTTTACTGGCAGTGATCTTATCTGTAAGTTTACTGGGCGGATGTGCAAAGGATAAAGCAACGGATACCGGTAATATGAAGGATGACAAGGGTACGGCGCAAACAGAAACTTCATCGGGGGAACGTACGGACAGCGGACCGGTTCGGGTATCTATTTATGTACCCAGCCGTCTTCCGGATAAGATCTATACAAAAGACACTATGACTTTTAAAACTCTGGCAGAAAAATGTAATATTGAGTTTGATATTGAATCCGTATTCAGTGCCCAGGCCACCGAGCGGTTTGATGTGATTATCTCAACGGGCCAATTACCGGATATTATGGCGGGAGACAAACGAAATATTAACACTTACGGCATGTCGGGAGCTTTCCTGTCCCTGGATGATTTGATAGATCAGTATGCGCCTAATATTAAGAAATATCTGGTGGACAATAAAGAAGTACTGGCGGAAACGGTGGCTTCGGATGGAAAGATTTATGCGATTCCCATGCTATCTGCCGTACGCACGGCAATGGGTTATAATATCCGTCAGGACTGGCTGGATAAATTAAAACTGGATGCACCGGTTACCGTTGATGATTGGTATACGGTATTAAAAGCCTTCAAATCCAATGACCTTAACGGCAATGGCGTCGGTGATGTTACACCTTTGGTGCTGGACCGAGCCTGGGAAGCCTATTATATGAATTTTGCCGATGCCTGGGGCATTGAGCTGAATGAATGGAATGATTACTGGATGATCCGGGACGGCAAAATCGTATTTGCTCCCGTTCAGCCGGAAACGAAAGAATTCCTGGCAACCATGGCAAAATGGTATCAGGAAGGACTTATTGATCCTGAATTTATAACCAGAGAGGATACAAATAATTACCATATCTTAAATAATAAAGCAGGAGCTACCTGTTACTGGACCGGTTATATTGCCGGACAAAATGTAAACACAGAGGTACTGGCCAAAGACCCGGATACCAACTGGCAGGTAATACCGCCGCCGGTATTAAAAGAAGGCCAGTCTCCAAAGACTTACAGCCAGCAGGCGCCTATTGTAAATATAGGAAGCTGGGCAATATCGAGTTCTTCTAAGAATGCAGTGGATATCATTAAAATGTTTGATTATGTCTACAGCGATGAAGGTGCTTTACTCTTTAACTTTGGTCTGGAAGGAGAAAGCTATGAGGTAGTAAACGGCCAGCCGGATTATGCGGATTCTGTAAAAAATGCGGAAGGCGGCCTGGTTAACTGGATACGGGGCAACGGCCTTCAGGCTTTGATCGGAATGAGACAGATGCCGGAATATGAAGCAGCTTCCTGTGCAAATGAGGATGTGAAGCGTCAGTTATTTGATTATGTAGAAAAAGACTATTTCTATCCGATTAATCCGGAGTTAACCTTAACCGAAGAAGAAAAAGACACTTATGATGTTAAAATGAGCTCCATTAAGACCTATGCACAGGAAGAACTGCTTAAATTCTTTATCGGCACAAGGCCCATCGAAGAATTTGATGCCTTTGCCAGCCGTATAAATGAATTAGGGGTAGAGGAAATGGCAGCCTTAAAAAACCAGGCTTATGACAGGTATAAGGCAATCGCGGAGTAAC
Organism: Bacillota bacterium; assembly: GCA_023443925.1. The sequence continues at coordinate 25,515 of JAEZSL010000341.1, forward strand.
TTTAACTTCCCGTACTTTTATAGTGGCTTACGCCAAACCTCCAGATAAAAGTCGAAAGAAGAAAGAAAGCCAGACCCGACGGTAAGGCGAAGAAGCCTTTATAATAGCTTTCGCCCCAGCCGCAGATGGCGGAGGCGGGATAATAACTGATAACCAGCATAGGCATAAAAAAGGTAAAAAGATATTTTAAAACCTTTGGCATGTAGTCCATGGGAAATCGGGTAACCTGATAGCTGGCATTGGTAAATATGTAGATCCAGTCCAGACCGGATATTGTAAAAAAGGCAATGCCGGAGGTAAATAAGAATACGCCTGCATAGGCACAAAATCCTCCGGCTAAAGCCCCGGCCAGCATAAGCACATCCAACAAATTTAAATGTATGTGTAAATGATAGAGACAGTAACCAATGGCGCAGGAACCGCCAAATACTCTTGACAGGCGGTGGATGTGGAAAAAGCTGCCCGCCACCTGCGAAATCAGAGAGCAGGGCCTTAATAATAAACGGTCAAAATCTCCTGTCCGGATCATGCGCCAGGGAAACAAATCAAAACCCCGGCAGAAGGTTTCCGCAAGTCCAAAGCTGGTTACGGCTATGGCATAGATCAGCAGTATCCGGTAAACAGACCATTCGCCGATATTTCCAAACCTGGTAAACATAAAGATAAGACTGATGGGATCGCTAACCACTACGAACAGCACCTGAAGAATCATAATGGGCCAGCCTTTATATTGGAGACCGGTAAGGAAATTCATCCGGATTAATTTAAAATAAAGGGATAAAGATTTCATAACATACCGAATATACCGCAAGATTTGCGATACTGCCGCACTTAACCGTCAAAAGTTAATTGCGGCATTCCTTTCTTTAAGATTTGATAACTGCATTGCTTAAGAAATTAAAGGCTTTTTTCAACCTCCCTGCACAATAATCCTGTTCAGCCGGATTGACATAAGCGTTCTGCCTAGAATGATAAAGATAATGGACCAAAGCAGTTGCAGCCCAACGGCCCAGACAGCATCGGCCGGAGGTAATACTCCCAGGTATAGCCGGAGAGGAATATCCAGATATCCTGCAAAGGGCTGAAGCAGCAGGAATTTCTGCAGGAAATCCGGCCAGAGCTTTAAGGGAAGATAACTGCCGGAGAGAACGCTGCCTACGAGCATAATGATATAGGTGGGGCCGTCGCCCCAGGTAATATTAAGTCTTATGGCACACATTACCATGCCGAAGGATGTACATAATAATAATGCGCCGAGAAGCGAAAGCAGCATGCAAAGCAGACCGTAGAGGGAAGCCGGTGCCTGAAGCCGGTAGAAGGGAGGCATAAGCATTCCGGCAAGCAGTACTACGGAACCGCGCCAGAACAGCGGTGTGAGTCTTGCAGCTGCGGTTTTGGCAAACCAGTGGGAATACAGGTCTAAGGGGCGGCACATTTCGATGCCTACGTCGCCGTTTGTTATTTTCTTTAATATATCGCTGTCAATACTCATTGGCTGTATGGGAAAGAGTACCTGTGCCAGCCAGGAGTAGGTTATTACCTGCCGCAGATCAAGACCTGCAAGAAGCCCGGCGGACTTATTGTCTGCATATTGATAAAAAACGATGTACACCATAATTTCAATTAATGCCCAGAATATACTGGTCGTAGCGCCTGCCAGTCCGGACAGGCGGTATTGGAAACCTTCGGCAGTTTTAATAACAAAAAGGGAAAGACAGGCTCTTAGTGTATATAAATATTTCATTCCTTTGTTTTTCATAAGCACATCTCCTCATACATGGAGGCAATGATTTCATCAATATCCTTCTCCTGGATATGAATATCTTTAAGAGGCAGCTGTTTTGACATTCTCTCCACCATGGTATGGGTGGGAATCTTCCCGGGGTTATAGAATACGGTCCATTCTGATCCGTTAACCCTGACTTTTTCACTGCCGTCTATCTGAAATTCTTCCATGGGCTCAAACAGCGTTGCCTTGATTCTGCGCAGGGGAGCATAGCGGTTTTTCAGGGTATCCAGATTCCCGTCATACAGCAGTTCACCTCGTCCAATTACCATAACCCGGCTGCACAAGGATTCAATATCATCCATATCATGGGTCGTTAATATCATGGTGACTCCATTCTTCTTATTCTCATTTTTCAAAAATTCTCTTAAAGATAATTTAGATACAGCATCCAGTCCGATGGTCGGTTCGTCAAGAAATAAGATATCCGGCTTATGTAAAAGGGAAGCGGCGATTTCACAGCGCATACGCTGGCCCAGGGATAACTGGCGGACCGGAGTCTGGATAAATTCATTGATTTTCAGTGTTTCAGCCAGTTCGGTTAAACGCTTTTTATATTCCTGGAAATTCATATGGTATATGTCTTTTAATAGAGAAAAGGTATCACAGACCGGAAGATCCCACCAAAGCTGACTCCGCTGGCCGAATACCACACCGATTCGGGCAACATAGGCTTCCCGCTCTTTCCAGGGAATCCGGTTTAAAATAGTACAATTGCCTTTATCCGGTGTCAGGATTCCGCTCATGACTTTTACCGTCGTTGATTTGCCGGCACCGTTTGGACCGATATATCCTACCAGTTCACCTTCTTCAATGGAAAAATTAATGTCTTTTAAGGCATTTACTATTCGGGTTTCCCTTATAAAGGCACTTTTTAGTAAACTCAGATGCCCTTGGGGACGCTGTGAAACTTTAAAAGATTTACATATGCCGTCTAAGCATATCTGTGACATACCGCCACCTCCTTAGATTATCATCGTTAAAGCTTTCTTATTTTAGACGTGTTAGAAGGAATTGTCAAAATCACCGCAAATACCTGCCGTACCAAGGGAATACCCGCATAATTCTAATCTAACTTTTTCTCTTTATATCTAATTTTTTCTTGACTACTTGCCATTTGCATGGTATGATATAAATACAATCTGAACAAGAGATTACCGAGGCTTTCTACACTGTTGTCAAAAATGAAGTCTGGGTGATGTTTTACAAAATGAATCGTAGTGAATGAGCTTGCAATGGGTAAATCCATTGCTTTTTTTGATATAGGAAAGATTCCAACTAGCAGGTTATCAATTATAGTAGGTAATATATATACCGAATAAGCTTAAAACTCTTAGAATAAAGGGGTTATGATTTGGTATATGGATATGGTTAAAGGAGGGATGTAATTGTCCCTCCTTTTAATTTCGCAATTGTAAAAATATCGTGAAGCTAATTGATATTATTTTCCAACCGTTATATTTTCTATTTTTTGCTAATCCTAAATTCGAATTAAAAATGTTTCAATCAAATTTTATTATTAATATATTATTCCTATGGAATTTATTCATAACAATATATTAAAGCCTAAAATAAATATTCGCTTTCGTACACTATTACGAACCATCAAGCATGGTTTGAACTTTTCGTTCTTGATTTAGCCCATTTGACGGGTTCTTGACGTCTTTAAGGTGCGACAGGGTGCAACACCATCAATCGGGTGATAAACTCGTACGAGAGCGAGTTCTGGGTCATATGGGTCTGGCATTACATCGTGAACCCAGATGTGATATGCCTCGCTATGACGTATGCCACCACCATGCACCAAAATGGTTATGGCAATGTCACACCAATAATAGCTTTCAAGAAAACTCAAGTCATTCTTCTTGTTGGTCATTTTGAAGCCTTCCCAAAGCAGTTCGTTTAATGTGGGTCTATAAAAAAATACAGCCTTCAATTAATATAAAGACTGTATTAGTAGTTAAGTTATAAAGTTTTGGTATAGTTTTTTACCTGTAATAAGAAAACCCTGCTTCTGTTTTTGTTAACACCTGCTCTAAAGTCTGAGTATAAAATCTAATTCTAGTATTTTTTTGAAGCGTTTTGATTCTTATAATTTTTATTAGAAGCAGATTTCAATTTTAAATAAGCGGCTTTTTGCGCACTATACTTAGCTTCCCGTTTCAATTTTATATAGGATTTCCAGCGTTCCTCGGTTAAAGTGCCGTTGGTTAGCGCAGCCTTAACAGCGCAGCCCGGTTCTTTCATATGACTGCAGTCGCTGAACCGGCACTTGGTGGACAGATCTTCAATATCTGAAAAAGTTTCTCCGAGACCTTCTTCTACCGCCCATATACCAAGTTCACGCATACCGGGTGTATCAATAATAAGCACACCGTTATCCAGTTTAAACAGCTGCCTGTAGGTAGTAGTATGATGGCCTTTGCTGTCATCCTCCCGGATGCTGTTTACCTTCATCAATTCATCACCCGCCAGAGCATTCACAAGGGAGGATTTACCGATACCGGAAGAACCCAGGAATACCAGAGTGGCAGCAGGTTTCAGATATTTTTTTAAAGTGTCTATACCAAATCCGGTAACAGCGCTGATTACATGAATATCCATTCCGGGTGCAATCGCTTCAATTTCTGCGACCTTATCAAGGTAATCATCACATAAATCGGCCTTGGTTAATACAATGACCGGTATACCGCCGCTCTGCCAGGCAGTAGCCAGATAACGCTCAATTCTCCTTACATTAAAATCGTAATTTAACGATGCCATAATAAAAACATAATCAAAATTAGCGGCTACGATCTGTTCGCTGGCCCCGGTTATATTAACGCGTAAAGTTGGATTTAAGCGGGAGAAACAGGTGCGTCTGTCCAGAACGCGGTATATAGTGTCATCCCCCATGTTATTTGGTTTAATCATAACGAAATCACCCACAGCCGGGTATGTCTGAAAGCGTGCATCCTGGTAAAAGATGGAGCCTTTGAGCTTAGCATTATTTTCTCTGTCTGCGGATATGATTTGATAGGTTTCCTTTTGTACGGATATAATCCTTGCCGGTATTAAACCCATGTCTTTTTCTTCTTTTGTAATTTGTCTTTCGTAAATATCATTAAACCCATAATCGGTTAAATTAATCATTGTGCTATTTCCTCCATAAATCCGGTATTCCTTAAAGGAACCGGTTTGACTTTTAAATTATAAATTTTCAAATTAAGAAATTCATCAGTTGAACTTGCCGTAGGGTAAGCTTTTTTATTTAACTTATCTACTTTATAAACATATATGATCTGCATAATTTTCTCCTTTCCGCCGTTTATGGCTGCCTGAATTTAATGGGGCTGTTTTGCTTTTCATTCAAGGTAGCATTATAAGGTGGCTGCTCTTTTCGTTAAAAAAGAGCACAAAAAAAACACGCCGTTCGCGTGTCTGCTATATTTTACTTTATAATGAAAGTTCAATTACCGTACGGTAATAATAATTTCAAAGCTTTTCAAAATATAATCCACGAAAGGTTGAGAGTGCAGAGCAAACAAAATAAAGGGTTTAAACCCTAAATATAAATCTTATTTTGTTAAAAGAAGAATTCAAGGGACGGATAGCTTCTCCATCCTGCAGGTCTTCTGTATGCTCCGCTCATATTAAGTTTAAGAATAAACCACCATATAAGCTAAAGACATTTCAACACATCTCCTTTCCGGAACCTGTTATTCATTTTATCCAGGTAATCTTAGCAAATCTAGCTATAAATACTAAAATTAACTACACCATAATATTTTAAAGATTTTTTTAGTTAATGTCAAGTAATTATTTTGCTAAAATCGTCCTATTACTACGAAAGTACTTATTTAGATATCTCTATTGCTTAATTTAGATTGCTATTACTTATTTAGATAACTCTATTATGGATTTATATAACTTTATACCGGGATTATATTATGATCGGAGAAATACACAGAAGAATTGCTTGCTTTGAAGTGTTTATAATATCAAGATTTAAAACACCTGTTTGTAAATATCTGTACAATATGGGGATTCAGTTCTAAATCCGGAATCTGATTTATATATTTTGTATATATAACAAAATAAAAAAGACTATTTATACGGCATAATTAATAAAGACTTAAAGTTTAACAGGCATATAAATATTTCTATTTACTATATCTGAGCCGGACTGCAGCAGAGTTGCTTACTTCTATAATAAATTGCAATATACATATTTACTATACAAAAAACGTAAAAAATAAGTACGTTCTGCATATATACATTATTTTTGGCCGTTTTTAAGTATAGTTTTATGCATTTTATATAAAAAAGTGGTCTTAAAGTAATATTTGGTATTAAAAAACCTTTAAAAGCACGTAAATGTAGTATTTTTATAAAATATAAACAATATCACGTAGAATTTCGCTTTATTTTAATTGATATATCAGGTTAGGTTTACAATTATAGCTAAATCATGTATAAAAAATTAACAAAATAAATAGAAATTAGCATGGCTTTATTAGACAATATATATTAAAATGGGAGAGTAGAAATTATTACAAAACGTAAAATTTTCTGTTTTTAAACCATATTTACAGATTCTTGGTTTTGGCACCATTTGGAGTAGACGTAGATTGAAAACTGAATACTGTGATTTCAAAATAATAGAAGAATTTTTTTGCGTAAATAAACATAGTGATTGCTATGCTTTTAAGAGAAAATGTCCATTTATAGTTTTAGTTGTAGAATTTATGGTAAATGACATTTGGAAATTGTCTTATAAAGGCGTTTCCCTGACATCAAGGTGTATAGCATCATGATGTCATAAAGGCGGCAGTACACATGTTAATCAGAGCGGTGTCTGCCGCTTTCTGATTTATAGAGTTCTGATTCGCTTAAAAGTGCATAGCACAACTTCTACTATTATGTAAGAAATAAAATCATTGGGAGGATTTCCGGTTACCAGTTAAGTATTGGATCACGAGGAGGTGATTCAATAAAGGTAAGTCAGAAATAGAATTAGCAGAATTCTATTCCGGTATCCCAGGTATCTTAAGGAGTATAAAGGGGAAGATATAAATTTTGTTACTTCAGAATATAAAGTATTCTGACGGGCGGTAGGACCGCAGACAGTAAAAAGTGGCATAAAAATTAAAAATCGCCCAAAGCTGATAAGTGTCTTTTTTATTGGCTTAACTGCAAATCTAAATTGATTTGTCAGGAGTTTCGGTAACAATGGGTGGTTTTTAATATAAAGGAATGGAAAGTCTGCACAGCAGGTACCGGAAATTCCGCAATTTATATTAAAGGAGGATATTATATGAAAAAGGTAATGCGCTCAATGCTGGCATACGCCGTAGCTTTAGTTTTAATGGCTACTATGCTTGCCGGCTGTGGAAGTGCGAAGAACACAACGACGACCGGAACAGAAGGTGCGACTACTGATTCCACAGGTAAGACAGAAGCAGATACAGGTACTAAAACAGAGCCTGCTCCGTCTGGGGAGATGACAGAAGTAGGAACTCCTAGAACTGAAACACTTATTGTTGAATGCCAGTCTCCGACTGACACACCAGGACAGTTCAATACCTATATGCAGGGAACAACAGCCGGCTTTGGTATACATCAGCTTATGTCAGCGATGATGTGGGAAATCGATACTGTTAAAGGTGAGCAGTTCGGCGAAGTTGCAGAAGGCATGCCGGAATCAAATGCAGATTTTACAGAGCATACAATTAAAATCCGTCAGGGTATCAAATGGTCTGACGGCGAAGATTTAACCGCAGACGACGTTGCATTTACGTTTAACATGATTATGAGCAACACCGGTATAAACCAGTGTGAATACTACAACCAGGTATTCAAATCTGTTGAGAAAGTAGACGATTATACGGTTAAAATTGTTACTAAAGAGTCTTTCCCTCGTTTAGCTCAGAGATTTGGTGTTACTATCTGGGGTAATGATTTAAGAATCGTTCCGGAACACATCTATTCAAAACAGGGCGATGTTACTCAGTTTAAGGATTCAGAACCTGTTGTTGCAGGTCCTTATACTGTAAAGGCTTATGATGAATTAGGAAAATGGATTCTTTATGAACGCCGTGAAGACTGGCAGGCCAGTACTGTAGGTGTTGTTACAGGAAAAGAGCCTCAGGCTAAATACGTTTGGTTCAGAAATCTTGGCGATGATACATCCCGTCAGATGAGTCTTATCAATAATGAAGTTGATATCCTCTGCGAGGTTACACCGGAAATGCTCGAGGTTATGACCGCACAGAATCCGAATATCGCATGCTGGTATAAAGACTTCCCTTATGCTACAAGTGATGACCCTTGCTCAAAAGGTCTGCTTTTCTCAATGGGTAAAGGCGCTCCTTATGACAACAAGGATTTCCGCTGGGGTGTAGCACTTGCTATGAACTTTGATGAAATTTCACAGAACATATTTGACGGTGTAGGACGTTCATCACCGTTCCCGGTACTTACAAACACAAGCGCAGCTCAGGAACTGTATGTTAAACCTATACTTCCCTGGCTGAGAGAATTCTCACTTGATCTGGGTGACGGAACAAGCGTGAATCCTTTTGATGAAGGCTATGCTGAGAGAATCGCAGAAGTTCTCAGAGGTAAAGGTTATGATATCCCTACCGATCAAGAAGCTCTTATCGATATGTTTGGTGTAGGCTGCTGGAAATACGATCCTCAGGCAGCAGAGAAGCTCTTTATCAAAGCAGGTCTTGAAAAGAAGAGCGACGGCTGGTATTTTAACGGTCAGCCATTCTCATTTAATATGTCATATTTAGCTGATACGGAAGCTCAGGCAGGCCGTGGTACTCAGGCAGCTTATGATCAGTTAACAAAATTCGGCTTTAAGATCAACCTTGTAAGTGAATCCAGTGCAACCTGGGATACTAATGGTGCTACCGGACAGTTTGATGTTGGCGGTTACTGGCCTACCGGTTTCATAACCAAAGATATCTATTCACAGATCAATGGCTGGGATGCTGATCTTATCGTACCTATTGGTGAGAGAGGTTCAGGTCAGTCAGGCCGCTGGAATAATGCCAGAGCTACCGAAATCATTCATGAACTGGCAAAACTTTCACCGGATGATGAAAAATCCTATGAATTAGGTGTTGAATTCTTTAAAATAGCAATCCAGGAACTTCCTTTTATTGGTTTCCATTCAGGTGTTAAGTTCGTTCCTACGAACAGTACATACTGGAATAACTACCCTAATGCCGATAATCCTTACAATGGACCTTGGTGGTGGTGGAGCTGCTTCAAATATATAACTACAGAGATTTCACCTGTTAAGTAATAAAAACAAAATATGTTTTTAACTTCTGATAAAAGGCCCTGCTTTTGCACGGCATCCGATTATAGGAACACGGGTTTTGATTCTATAATATAGTTATATGAAGTTGCTACTTAATATTTGATATAAGGTGATACTTTTACAGCTGTATATCAATTACAGGAGGTTTTACGCTCCGGTAATATAAATGTTTTGTATACTGCCTGGTGGAACTCACCGGGCAGTACAGCATTTAAGAATAGTTATCACGAATTTACAGAAAAAAGGAGAGAAGCCGTTGAAATTTCGCAAATATTTCGGTCTAAGGTTTTTGACCTATATATTGACCGTGTGGATTGGTATTACTTTTATATTTTTCATACCCCGAATGTTTCCTTCCGATCCTGTTGAGAACATGATCGGCCAGATGCAGTCCCGTTCCGGGCAGATGGATCCTGCACAAATGGATGCACTCCGTTCACAGCTCAGGGTTCAATTCGGTCTTGAAGGTTCCTTGCTTGAGCAGTATGGTACTTTCTTGTGGAAAGGATTATTACATTTTAATTTTGGACCTTCTTTGATGAGTTATCCCACACCAGTAGGTGATATTATTGGCATGTATCTGCCATATACACTTTTTCTATCACTGACAACCACTGTTATTGCCTGGATTATTGGTAATATTATCGGTCTTCTTGCCGGGTTTAGGAAAAATAAGCTTTCTTCCAAGATTTTAGAGGGTATTGCTATATGCATCTATCCCGTACCATATTTTATAATAGCGCTGGTATTACAGATTGTATTTGCCTTTGTTTTGGGGTGGTTTCCGATTCAGACTACCATAAATACGCAGGGGAATTTTGCGGTTCTGTTTGCTTCGCTCCTTAAGGCATCCATACTTCCGGCTTTAGCCATGCTGCTGGTAGGTACAGGCTGGTGGATTATCTCCATGAAATCCCTTGCCGGCACTACCTCAGAGGAAGATTTTGTACTATTTGCCCGTTACAGAGGGCTTTCAGAGGGAACCATCGGAACCGGTTACGTATTCCGAAATTCAATTCTGACACAGGTTACAGCTCTGGCAATGAGTCTTGGCGGTGTATTCGGCGGTTCTATTATGACCGAAATCGTATTTGGTTATCCAGGTGTTGGTTCGCTGGTACAAAAGGCCATTCTGATGTCGGACTATAACATGATTCTTGGATGTATTACAATTTCTATAGTGGCAATATCGACTGCAACTTTGATCGTGGATCTGATATATCCGTTTATCGACCCGCGTATCAGATACA
>JAEZSL010000345.1 GCA_023443925.1 Bacillota bacterium
TGCCCACGGACTTCCTTCAGATTCGTTCTCACGAACGACACCCTTGTCTTAGGCTATGCACTTTCCACTACTAGGATGTGCTAGGGACTTGAACCCATGAGATTGCGCCCATGCTGGGCGCACCTAATTAAAGGTGCTGCCATATCTGACAGCACCTTTCGCAAACCTGCTTATAAGGCAAGAGCCTGACTCATGGATTAGAATGATTCGTATTCATTCTGATCCTTTATTTTATAGCCATTGTTCTGTAAATGGTTGTTTATCTCCGCTGCCGAGGTCTGGTCATCATAATTAATGTCGACATAGTCCTGACCTGCACTTAAAGATACTCTCTGTACTCCAATCATACCTTCCAGCTGGTTTTTTACCCTGTCCTGGGTTTCATTTTCCTGAAGTCCTTCAATATTAAATCTTATGCTATTCATAACCTGTTCCTCTCTTAATCTATAAAATAACCTGGGGGATTTCAAAAAACATCAAAAACCCTTTATATTAGTTATAAACCAGTAACCGGGTTTTTATGCGGCATACACGCAAGTTCTTTCCTTTATTACAAACATTTATTCTAAAATTTTTCTTGATATTTCACAATGATTTTACTATAATAATGCTTGAAACTAACTATATAAACTTTATATAGTTCACCTTATTTTTACTATACTATTTTACCTGAGGATAAAGCAATGAGTGCACCGATTAATTCGAACCCGGACTATGACAAGCTGATCCGATTCTTTAACCAAAGCGTCAAAATTACTGAAAAAGCTGCTTCCAGCAAAGATTTTTGTAAATTGCTGTTAAACAGCCTATATGAAATATTTGGATTTAAGACCTCTTCTTTCTGGCTTTGCGATGAGATCACTTCAACTTATTTCCTCGCCTCCCACCGCATCGACAATCAGGTCTCCAAGAACTTTTATCTGGAAAACCCTCTTTACGCTGAGAATCTGAAAGACAAATATGATATAATCGGAGACAGGAATGTAATAACTATTACTGATATTATGTCCCTTGAGGAATATGAATCTTCCCAATATTTTAAAGAATATCTGACCACGGAGGATCCTTACTATTATACTACCCTTATGCTGATTAAGGGTAAAATGTCGGTGAAAGGTGCCATTGCTTTTATAAAAACCAGGTCTGAGGGAGATTTTCTTCCTTCCGACCTAAGCAATTTGGATATCATCAGCACTTTTATTTCTAATCTGGTTTTAAACCACCTTTTAGTTAATAATCTGCTGTCCCAGAAGTGTTTGTTAGAATCGTTAAGCAACCAGTCTCCTACGGGTTTAATCATATTCAATGACCAGTCTCCGTTTCATATTAACTATATCAATTCTGCGGCGTTACGCTATACCAGAGAGCTTTGTCCGGCTTCTCCAAATGCAGGTTCCGGTGAAGATTTCTTAACCCGGTACATACTTGGTGCTGAAAATTATTCCAAATATACAGCCTCAACGACTTTGCAGTCGCCTTCCGGCAAAAAGTATATCCTCACCCTGACGCCGTCCCAGACTCTTAATAAATATGCGACTATGGTTTATGCCTATATTATTCCCCAGGTGGAAACTGCTCTGAAAAAGGATACACTATTTACAATAAACAACAAAAATATAACCCAGCGTCAGCTGGAAATCATTGTTCTTGTCATACAAGGTAAGACGAATGAAGAAATAGCAGATGAATTATTTATCAGTGTCAATACGGTTAAAACACATTTGAATAATATATATCGGGAACTGAATGTCAGCAATCGGTTTTCCTTATACTCTAAGTTAATTGATAACTGAGTTAGTTTTCCATAATTATGAAGCTGCTGCAAAATAATAACTTTATGAAGACCTGTCCAAGAAAATGGTTTATATTTCCCCGATTTTGTTCCAAGTCGCGAGGATAAACAGCTGCCTTCTTTTACCAGCAGACATTTTCGCATACTTTTCACAAAATACCAGAGAAATATAAACCATATTCTCTCCGGGGCAGGATTGATTTTTGCATTTTCAACTGCCCCATTTTATGTATTATATTGCATTTTCGATATTAAATTTTGCGTTTATTAATGTAAATGTCTGCGCCAGGTAGTACATAACATTCCAGATACCCACACCAGTTAGCCCATACTGTGTCATAACCTCCAGAGATCTGTCCACTCCTCTCACATCATGAAAATAGACCAGATAATCCTTATCGTCTATCACATAAAAGTAGGATGCCAGATTGCCCGGATTATAATTTATTACCGCATTTACATCAGCTGCCAGTTGTACGGCATTGGTATTGCTGATGGAATTAGCCCTTGAAGTACCAAGTAAATATGGAAGTTCCCATATATAACCGATGCTTGTTATACCGATCGTAATCTTTTCGGGAGGTATCTGTGTTAAGGTATACTGAAGCAATACTTCCAGTATATATAGTGGAATCGCTTCAATGGGGATTTCTGATATTGATCCCCATGTGTAGGATAACAGAATAATGCCGTCGCTTATCCTGCCTAATTCGGTAAGATCCACCGTTTCTGCAGCTCCGGGAGCTCCGTCTTCTTCAAAAGTATTAGGATTAATGGTAAAAAATATTTTATAACCGCTGCTTTTAACTCGTACAACCAGATCAGTTATATACTCTAAGTATAACTGTCTGTCTTCCGAACGGATATAGGGCAGATCGATATTCAGTCCATAATACCCCTTCGCATTCAGTGTATTCAGGACACTTAGTGTCAGATTATTTCTTACCGTCTCATCTGCAAGTATATTATGAAGAGTCTCCCTGTCCAGCTGCCCCGCCGGATTTACATTGGATATTACCATAATAGGTGCTACCCCATAGGATTTCGCCAGATTAATCAGCTCCTCATCCTCTATATTATTTAACTCACCGGATTCCGTAATTGAATAATTAAATATGGACAAATAAGTCAGATACAGCAGGTTCTTCTTTAAAATACTTCTATCAATATATGGATAGGCATAACCGTTTGTCGTAATATTGCCTGCCTTTTCGTCCGTAAAATCTATAATAAGGGATTCTCCAGGATAAATATATTCCCTGTCGGCAAGAAAAGGGTTATTCCTTAATAACTGGATTTCAGTAATTCCATAATTTTGTGCTATACCGGATAGGGAATCTCCTTCCTGTACAGTATGGACCTGATTGGGATATACGATGAGGACAGCCTGACCGACTGCTAAATCATTAGGATTTGTAATATCATTATCCTCAATAAGCCTGCTGGCACTAACTCCGTATTCATCTGCTATGGATTGAAGGGTTTCACCCTGAGCTACAACATGTATAACCATTATAACCTCATATAATAATGAATTATTATCATTTTATGAGTAAAATTTTAAATTAGTATTGAAATGTAATTATACGTTAGCTTCAATATGGTTTTTCTCTATCTTTCCTTCCTTTAGTATGAGCAGGTCATAATAATACTTTATGATATCCTTACGGGTTATAATTCCCATAAATTTTCCCCTGTCATCAATAACCGGAACAAAATTCTGTTCCATAACCCGAAGCAGCAGCTCATCCATGGTGGTATCTATTTTAACCGCAGGATTCCAGCCTTTTCTAAGTATATCTTTAATTGAATATTCTTCCTGGGATTTCATGGCATACATACCGGAATCAATCATATGCCACAAAAAATCCCCTTCACTGACAGTACCGGCGTAGGTCCCGTCCTGGGCGATTACGGGCATAGCCGTATACCCATGGTATCTCATTTTTTCAAGTCCCTGCCGCAAGGTACTATTGTCATCCAGATACGCGACAAATGCTTTTACTGTTAATAAAAAAACGACGCTTTTTCTTTCTATAGTTTTGGTGCCTTCACTGTCCAAACCGGAAGGAAAGTCACCATGAATGGCAGATTTATCTGTAAAGTTCATTTTATGTCTCCTCAATAATATTAAACGGCCAGCCGGCAGTTTTAATAAATTTACCAGCATAATAACAGGCCTTGCTAAGTTTAGTCCTTCATCGTTAAATGTATACCACTTCCTACAGTATACATGATAGCTGCTTTATAATCAACGTAGAGTAAAGATATCGGTGAAAATTAATACCGGAATGAGCTATTCCTCATAGCTGATAATGGGTATTCCATCCCCGATATATTCATATATTTTTTTGGCTAAATATAAGGGTGCGTTGACACATCCGTGAGTACCCCTGCTTTTATATATTTGGCCGCCGAAAGCATGCCGCCAGCTGGCATCATGTAAACCGATATTACCGTAAAAAGGCATCCAGTACTTAACCTTTACCTCATATCCCGGCCCGGACAAGGTGGCTCCTTCCTGCTTGTAGTTGAGCATATATGCACCTACTACGGTGGGATTCCCCCTGGCCGGATTCCCGGTTACCACCGGGCCGTGGGCAATTAGTTTACCATCTTTATAAAACCATAAATGCTGTCTTGTAATATTAATTTCTACATAGGTATTCCCTATCTCATCTTCACCACGATAAAGAGCTTTCTGTTTATATATGGGTTCTTTCTTTATTACGGCACCTTGTCTGACCGCTTCCATTAAGCTTTCCACTTCCGAAGGCTGATCGATTTTCCACCCGTAAAGTCCCCCCTTAACTTCCAGCGTTTTTCCTAAAGAGGTCTTGAACTGTCTGGCAATACCAACTGTATCGAATTTTTTTGCTAATGATTTTACATATTTAGCCACTGCTTCTTTTTCAATATCTACATCCATATTTTCATCTATCGTAAGCCACTGATGTATGGTGCCTCCGTCCAGGACTGCCTGATCCCTTCCAAATAAGTATGTAATATTAGCCGATATAATTTTATTTAACAAATCCAGGGTTTTACGGGCTTTTTTCGATTCTGCCTTATAAACCGGATTATAGTAACATTCTCTGCCTTTTAAATCCAGCCCGGTTTCCCCTCTTAAGATTCCATTTATAATCTCCTGGGTTAATTTGTCTATTCTGATTTTATTTCCATAAACTTCTTTTACCGCCTGAAAGGCTCCGTTTGAATACCGGAAGCTTACATCTTCAGACTCAGTAATCTTCCGGTTCAAACAGTGCAGCCTGTTTATTCTATTTTCCAAAGCCTTGTTACTATATGTAAATAAGGTATCCGTAACATAATACTGAGATTTCCATATGCCCGTCACCCAGCTCAGGGAATTCTGCAATTTATAGATTTTTGGTATACTATTTTCACTTTTATATTTTAGGCCGATATCCTGTCCTTTTATCTCTTCTGTTTTACCGTCGCTTTCCATCACAGTCAGCACAAAATCTTTCACATGGTCTTCCATGATTTTATCCACATCCGCGTAAGCTTTTAATGAAATATCCACACCATTTACAACCGTTTTCATAAAGAAGTGATTCGTAAAATACAAGGCTGCCAGTAAATATGCCAAGGTCATCAAAGCAGCTATGATTGAAACTTTCACCAGAACTTTTCTTGTAAAACCCTTTTTTAAACTTTCAATCCGCATTCCGGTTCATACCCTCATCAATAACACACATATCATAATTAATTCATCATATGAATGAATTTAGGATTTTAAAACAGATTGTAACTGTTTAATGCTGGAGATATTTTCCGGCCTGCCTGCTGATTTTTATATGGCGCCGGTTTACTGCTGCAGGGATATATGGCTGTTTCCGGTATAAAGTGCTTCCGCATATTCTCTGGGACTTAAGGCGCTTACCTGACGGAAAACTTTGGAGAAATAGGACAGACTGTTAAATCCCAGCATTTCTGCAATCTCCGATACGGAATAATCAGCTTCCCTAAGCATAGTCTTCGCTTCGTTAATCTTCTTGTCTTTGACATACTGGGTCAGAGCTATACCCGTTTCCGCCTTAAACAAGGCAGAAAGATAACCGGGATGCACTTTAACCGCAGCCGCCACTTCTTTCAGATGGCAGGCATCGTAAAGATGCTGATGGATATAGCGGATGGCCCTTCTTACGGGCAGGGTATATTGCTTCTCTCTCGCTGTTTGAACTAATTCCATATAATGGCTGTAAATCCCCGTTATCATCTCCTGCCAGTTATTCATATCGGTCCGGGTCTCTATCTCATTAATATAATAATCACTCATGGCATAACAACGCTCATCATCGGCACCCAGATCAGCCGCATAACGGCACATAACTGCCACGGAACAGATGAGGCTGTTTTTAACGGAACGCAGAGGCTGAGTGGCAAGGGGAAAATTAATCATAACACCGTTAAAATGAGAATAGTCACCCTGTAAAAAATTCTTAAGTATTTTATGCTCGTCTGCACGGGAATAGTGTCCGTACCCGGACATCAACATTTCTTTTATAGCACGTTCTGCCTGCAATCTACCCATAGCTCCCCCAATTCAACCTGGTTATTAATCTCTTGATTTTACCTGGTTATAAGATCCTCAATTTTACCTTAAAAAAGTTATAGTATTCTATAATTATTACAATAATCATATCAAAAAATTGATAATATTGCAATATAACTAACCTACTTTTATGGCTATTCTATACAAAACGACCAAAAATATGGTGAATATGAAATCCACATACAACACCAACTTAATTCTTAGCGAGAAGGAGAGGATTTAAATGAGTATTTTAAAAGAAAATTTTTTATGGGGCGGTTCGGTCTCCAGCATGCAGACGGAAGGTGCCTGGAATGAAGGCGGAAAAGGCCTTACGGTTTACGACCTGCGGGAAAAAAACAAATCCGGCTCAGACTGGAAAGTTGCCATTGATTTTTACCACCGCTACAAAGAAGATATCGCACTTTTTGCAGACATGGGTTTTAGTGCTTACCGTTTTTCCCTCAGCTGGGCACGGATCCTGCCTGACGGGGAAGGAGAAGTAAACGAAGAAGGCCTTGCTTTTTATGAAAATGTCATTGATGAGCTGCTTAAGTATAATATTGAGCCGGTGGTATGCCTGCACCATTTTGATATGCCCATAGAGCTCATGAAAAAATACGACGGCTGGAGAGGGCGGGAAACTCTGAATGGGTTTAAAAAATTTGCGGAAACGGTAATACGGCGGTTCGGAACCCGGGTTAAGTATTACATTCCCTTCAATGAACAGAATGCAGCTCCCATGATACCGGTTTTCATGCTGCCTGCCGATACCCCTCTCCAGGTAAGAAATCAATATTATGCCGAGTCTATGCACCACACTTTTTTAGCATCTGCCGCAGTCTGGCACCTGGCCCGAAAATATGCCCCCCATGCCAAGGTGGGCGGAATGGTTAATTTCATGCCTGTATATCCGGCCACCTGCAGCCCGGAGGATGTTCTGGCAGCCCAGCTGGCAAACAGAAGTTATAATTTCCATACGCTGGATGTGTTTGCCTACGGAGAGTATCCGGCTGATTTGCTTACGGAATGGAAGAAGGAGGGAATCTCCCTGCCTTTGGAGCCTGGTGATACCGAATATATGAAGGAAGCCCGGATGGATTTTCTTGCCCACAGTTACTACCAGTCCGTTGCGGTAAAATCCGGAGAAAGCAATGATGCCATCTCTCTGCTCCTGCGTTTGTTACAGAATCCTGTTAAAAACGAATATCTGGAGCAGACCCAATGGGGCTGGTCTATTGACCCTGTTGGATTACGGGTAACGGTAAAGGAAATTTATGAACGTTACCGGCTGCCTGTATTTACCATTGAGTGCGGCATCGGCACCGACGAGTCCTTAGATGAGAATAACACCGTTGAAGATGATTACCGCATCAGCTATTTCCGCGATCATATTAATCAATTAAAGCTTGCCGTATCGGAAGACGGTATTGATCTGATGGGATTTTTAACCTGGGGCCCGATTGATATTTTAAGTTCACAGGGGGAAATGAAGAAGCGATATGGGTTTATCTATGTTAACCGTACTGATACGGATTTAGGTGATCTGGCAAGATATAAAAAGAAAAGTTATCACTGGTTTAAGGAAGTAATCTCCAGTAACGGCGAAGAATTGTAATGCCAAACAAGAATACCAAAAATAAAGTATAGAACGAATATTTAATCGAAGATTAAATATTCAGGAAAGAGGTTAGGTTGAAAAAACGAAAAGCTGTTTTTTCAACTACTGATTATCGAATATTTAATCGAAGATTAAATATTCAGGAAAGAGGTTACTATGCATAAACTTGTATTTGATATTGGTGCCACTAATACTAAATTTGCACTGATGAGTGCGGACGGTGAAATTCTTAAGAGAGAAACGGTTCGTACTGACTATCATTCCAAAGAAGACTATTTAAAAAATCTGGAGCAGATTGCTTTGAATTATAAAGAATTCGGGGATGAAATCGCCATCAGTACCAATGGCAGAATGTGCCCGGACGGCAATACCTACCGGGCTTACACCATGAAATTTCTGCAAAATGTAAACCTGAAAAATGAAATAGAATTAAGAACCGGGCTTCCGGTAACCGTATTAAACGATGGCTTTTCTGCAGCGCTTGGCGAATGGTGGAAAGGCGCCGGCCAGGGTTTTCGTAATCTGCTGGTGATCGTACTGGGCAGCGGCATGGGCGGCGGACTCATCATCGGCGGAAAGCTGTACCAGGGGGCAAAACGGAATGCTGCCATGGTCTTTGGAATGTTAGGTGCCTTTGGTGAGGGTAAATATGAACTATCCAGTCTTTCTACCTCCTTTACCATGCTGCTCTACCAAATGGCAGGCATGAAACAGGTTTCTATAGAACAAATGACCGGTCAGAGATTTTTTGAATATATTGCGGAGGAAGATCCAACCGCACTTGGTCTGCTGGAGTTCTATTGTGAAAGTATAGCAAGCGTTATATACAATTCGGCTATTCTCCTGGATGTTGACTGTACGGTGGTCACCGGCAGCCTGACCGGACAAAAGCTGCTGATGGATACTCTCCACCGAAAACTGAAGGAAATTCCGGCGAAAGCACTGACCGGACAGACAAAAGTCTTACTTGATATGGCAGCCGGAGACCTTAGCGACTTCAATATACCGTTAAAAAACGGCTTACTTGCGGCAGATGCTAATTTGTACGGAGCATTATACCAGCTGCTGCACAAAGAATAACTTGCACAGGAAAAGGCGGCCTTTATTATGGCCGCCTTAAACTGATGAAATAATAATACTTTTCTATTTACCTTGCATCATTTACCAATTCATTTAATCTCCTGCTAAGTTCATCAATATCCCTGTAGTTTTTGACAATATCCTGAATCCGGTTATTCTGTTCCAGAATATTCGAAGTAATCTCCTCAATGGAAGCAGCGGTTTCTTCCGAGCCTGCCGAAATCGTATTCATATCACCGGATATTTTTCCGTTTTCTGAATCCAGATTTCCTGTCATTTCGGTTACCAGTTTCGCTTTTTCAACCACGTTATCCGTATTTAAGATGATTTTACTGAATAAATCCCCTACTTTATCCGATGCAGTCTTGCTGGTTTGGAAGCTTGTGTTAATTAATGTTACTTTATCAGAAGATACCTCTATCTTTTCAATAACACTTCTTATGATATCGGAAATTACTTCCGTTGACTGCCTGGAGTTCTCCGCCAGACCCCTGATTTCCTCGGCTACAACAGAAAAGCCTTTTCCGCTTTCCCCTGCCCTTGCGGCTTCAATGGAAGCATTTAAGGCTAACAGGTTCGTCTGTTTGGTAATCCCGTCTATAGTATTTAATATGGATACAATCTGTTGCGCCTGTCCGGTCAATTCCTTCATTAAATTTACGGTTTCCTGTACACTGTCATTTACTTTTTCGATTTCCTCTTTTAAAGCTTCTACTTCCTGTCCGCCCTCTGTTATGCTCATTGAGGTCTGATTTGACAAAGTAAACATTTCTTCTGAGGTTTCGGCAACAACTTTACTGTTGGCCCGGTTTGTAATCATAATTTCATTAATATCCACAATACTTTGTGTCTGAGAATCAATACCGGAGGCTATCTCTGAGAAAACGCTGGAAATATCATTGGAATGCTGTTCAATCACATTAAAATTATCATTCAGGCTTGTACTAAAACCACCTAGAACCTTAACCGTATTTTTTACCTGTAACAGCAGCTCATCCAGCTGTCTTTTTCCGGCTTCCGTCTTGCCGTAATTCTCTTCCAGTTCTTTCCTCATCCGGGTACCGATGTTGCTCTGCGCAATTAATACGCCGCAAATTAGTATCAAAAACAGGTTAAAGGATACCAGTGCCTTGTCTTCCACTCCCATAAACATGGTATCCCGAAAGTGAAAGAAGTAGTAGTTTGTAAAGATCAGATTAAAAACCCCCATTAAGGCGATGGGTTTCCAATCGTGATAGAGAGATATGATAGCTAAGCCATAATAAACCAAAATGTAGGTTGTGATAGAGGACGAGGTACTTAGCAATAGATAGGTAAAAACCGCTACGGCTAAAACTACCAAGTACTTTAATTTATCTTCCCATATTCTCTTAAATGCAAGAAATGTAAGAATCGAACCGATAACCCCTCCTGCAATCACAAGGACAGCAATCATCTGTACACTCTGCTTATTCGCAATATCCACCACGATTCCCAATCCCAGAGAAAACCAGATTAATTTCGTTAATAACTTATTTCTGTTAAATAATACATTGTCTTTCTCCATACCTATACCAATACCTAACACATCTGTCCCTAGATGTGCTGCCGGCCACTTAGACCAAAAGATATGCCATATGCTGTCTTTTGTTTATCCTCAGTTGAAAGATTTTTTGTGGCATCCTTTCCTGTATACTTTCTTTCAATCTGAACCCATGGTATAAACCACCTGCTGGCAAGTGATTTATTGGTAAAACTTAAGGCATTCGGGTTTTTGAATGCCTTTTTAACAGGGTATCTCTAAATGCTAAACGTCCCCTTCGCCTCCCTAAAAAGAATAATCTGGCAATGAAACGATATTTCAGTATTTTTTTCGACCAAATTTTACAAAATCTTAATATTTATTCTTAATAATTTTTATTTAGTAATTTTAGCAGCAAGGCGAAAAATCCCAAATTCTGTCAAACAATTTTAAAAACAGCAAAAGCTCGAAAAACGAACCTTTGCTGCTTGCATATTATTATATTCGTATATGGCGTTTATTTCCGCTGAAATTCAAATTCCGTTACCTGACCTTCCAGCAAAGCTGCCGGATAGTTTTCTGCTATTGGCAACTTCTCACCGTCAAGGGTTAGCAGTCCATCTGCTTTTCCAAATACGAACCGAAGCATTTCGCTTTGTTTTGCTGTAACCGATACCTTTCTGACAGAATAGTTTTCAACCGTCACAGAGATTTTATGTCCTCCCTCTATGGTCATATTCTCACAGGAACATTCTTTCCAATCATCCGGTATGCCCATAGCAATGTATACCATATCTCTTGAACGGTGGGCAAACATTTCGCTTAAGGCTGCCGGTACAATAAATCCGGCTTCTACGGTAAAAGCATCGGAGGCTTCCCCGGCATTGGTTTCGGATATCTTAAAGATTCCGTTTTGGTTCGGATCACCATTTACTACGAACGTGTTTGCCGCCCGAAAGGCCATGCAGTATATTTCCAGCATGGTACGGGCCATATTCCCTCTGCCGCAGCGGGATGCAAAAATAGACAGGTAAGGAAAGGACCAGGAGGCATATTCGGTAAAGCCCTTATCAATTACCGAATTCAGAGTCTTATCAGAGGTTACGCTGTGGATATCCGTTCCCAAAGGAAATACCGGGTACAGCTGGCAGAAATGGCGGTGGGATTCAAATAATTCTTCTCCCGGAAACAGTGGATAGCCGTTATCCGAAACAATAACCGGAGCCAATCTCCTGTTAAAATCTATAAATCTGCCTGCATCCTCTTCTAAAATTTCCGCATACCGCTCCATATTATCAAGTATATAGTGAAGGGTTGCTATTACAAAGGTTGCATCTTCTTTGATTAACATTCCTCCGTTTTTAAAGACCTCAGGTGAATTGGTAAAAGGTATATGCAGATACCCGTCACTGCCTTCAAAGGCAATTCCAATATATAGATTAATAACTTTTTCAAGAAAGGGATATATGCTTGACTTGAGCTTTTCCCTATCCCCGGAATATTCATAGTACCAACAAAAGTCGGTGGCTACAAACAGTTCCGGCCCTAAAAGCAGGTTCCAGTAACACCATTCCCCTCCTACACCGTAGCCTTCCGGTCCCATCATTACGGGACAATGAATGGCATCTTTAATGCCGAATAATTTATAGGCTCTTTCGGTAAGCCTTGGAATTGCTTTTGTATAATAATCAATATAGGGTTCCGCCAGTTCTATATGATTGGTTTTATATGCCGCCCAATAACAGGACTGTACATTCAGATCATTATGCCAATCCCCGTACCAGGCCGGCATCCTTGCATCATTATTCCAGATACCCTGCAGCGTAACCGGTCGTGAGCCCTTTCTTTCATTGGAAAAGATCTTATACATTTCAGTATTATAAGCATGCTGCAGCCGGTCATTGGGTACACTGATACAGGACCTGCTCCAAAACTCCTTCCAGGAGGTTAGATGGGCCGTCTTATAAACTGATTCTTTCTCTTTATACTCTCTAAGAAGCCTGGTATTAACCTCTGCCAGCGCAGTTTTTAAATCTGACCCAACCGGATAAGAATCCCTGTATATCCTCTCCGTCTCATTATCTGCATGAAAGGCGATATAGATCTGCTCTCTTTCTTTCAAAAGGCTGATCACTGCCGTACCATCCTTGGAAAAGGGCTGTATAACGTGTGTTATATCTCCTGAAATTTCCGTTTCATACCCGGGATAGCTCCAGTCAGCCAATTGTGACAGCAAAGGATTTTTTGTATCCCATCCCTGGATCTCCACATTAGCATGCTCCGTATCTAACTCAACTTTTAGAATATTTACGTTGGAATCAACATAAACAAAACAGTTGATCTGCTGTCCGTTTTTTAAAGTAACTCTTATGTCAGAAGCTGCGGTATCAAAATCAATGTCACCACAGAAATCTAAGATTTCATCTTCCAGAGCAATATTCAGACTTAATCCCGGAAGATGGGTACGCCAGATCCTGGGCTCTTGTAAATCAGTCTCTTTGGTATAAGTACCGTCATGAAATTTATCCGGATTTGTTATAAACTCCTGAAATTTAGCTGCCGGCACATCCATAGTTGTATCCCTGGTCTCCCAGAGCATAATGCTGTCCACTGAAAAACGAAGAGAATTATGTACAACATATAAAAATCCTCCGATCTGCCCATTTCCCCAAAAGAGTCCTTCATTAAAATGTTTTGGCAGCCGGTCAATGCTCAGCTTTCTCATTGTCTTTTCCTTACTGATTTCCATACTTATTCCTTTCTGTCTGTTCATTGGTAACTCATACTAGCTCCTATTGCAGTAAAACATCTGCTGGCACATGTTTTACTGCCTCAATCAGGGTGTTTAGTTAGCACCTCATCATTCACACTCTCCTGTTATTCCCTTACAACTCATGGGCTAAACTTACTGTATCTGCGTAAGCCTGATTAAGCGGCTGTCGAAATCACCCCATAGTCCGGTTTCAAGCCCTGCTTTCATCAAGGTACTGCCATGTACCTTTGTACTGCCATGTATCTTTTCCTCTGTTCCTTCTATTCTGTACAAAGCATCTGCCTTAAGACCTTGCAGATATAGATTCTGATTAGGACTTCCAAACCGGCTGCCCTGATGAAAAATAAATACAACAACCTCCTTTTCGTCCTTACTGATATACTCCACTCCATGGAGAGAACTGGTTCTGACAGAGGATAAGCGGTACTGTGTCCCAAACTGAACTGTTTTACGGATTTCTTTATAAGCAGCAATATATTCTTTAAATTCCATAACGGTATCTTCACTGAATTTACTGATGTCGGCACCGATTCCCAGAACCCCTGACATAGAAGAGTGGAAACGGTAACTGTAAGGGCGTTCATATTTTCTCGGGTTATTGGAAGAGGCATCCGTAACCCAGCAGGTCATAACCGCCGGAGCATAAAAGTAAGAGAAGCCTTCCTGAATAAAAAGTCTTTCATAAGCGTCCGTATTATCACTGGGCCAGCATTGACTGGCATACTCTAAAATGCCAAGGTCTACCCGGGAACCGCCGCCGGCACAAGCTTCAAACTCCACATGAGGGAACTTATCTGTTAGGAGCTTCCAGATTTCATACAGTGCCTGGATGTGTTTAAACCATAATTCCTTATCTTCAGTTGTGTTGCCCTGGCTTACATCTGTGAGTATTTTATTCATATCCCATTTTATAAAAGTAATATTTTTATTACTCTCAAGGAGGCTGGTCATAAATTCTATAATGAATTCTTTTACTTCTGGCTTGCTGATATTTAATGTATACTGGTTCCTCGCCTGAAAGGGTTCCTGATCTTTAAACCGGTAGATCCAGTCCGGATGTGCCCGGTACAGAGCGCTGTCCGGGTTTACTGCCTCCGGTTCCACCCAGATACCAAAGTCCATACCCAGAGATTTAACATACTGAATAAAGTCTGTCAAACCCTCCGGAAATTTATCTTTATTAACATACCAGTCTCCCAAACCTGCATGATCACTATGTCTTTCGCCAAACCAGCCGTCATCAATAACAAACAGTTCTATCCCCATCCGGGCCGCCTGCTTTGCCAGAGTTTTCTGCCCGGCTGCCTGAACATCGAATCCGGTAGCCTCCCAGGAGTTATATAATACTCTGCCATATTCCCTCTTTTTAACAATCTGTTCCGTTTCGAATAAATGAAGCTTACGGCTCATTCCGCCATAGCCTTCACCGGAAAAGCCAAAATACATCGGAGGAGTTGTGATGGATTCTCCTGATTTTAAAGTATAGGTAAAGTCAAAATTACTGATACCCCCGGTTACTCTCATATTATTAAAAACTGAACGCTCAAAGGTTATCTGCCAGTTACCGCTATAGCCCAATAATCCAAACCACACATCCCCTGTCAGTTCATCTGCGGTACCGCCATCCAGGGCAAAAGCGGGATTAAAATGAGGGCCGGTATTACCGCACCGGGATTGCATGGTAAAGGAACCGGTGGTCAGATACTGGTCATTAACCTGGAATTCTCCTGCCCATTTACCGGTGAGATATTTCACCCGGTAGTCAGGAAGCTGCGGAATAACTGCTGTCCCGGATTTTAAATTTTCAATTATAACGTTATCCCCTTGGTTGTTGATCCTGGCATACCGTGAGATAATATCATAATCTGCGTAAACGTCATAAACCAGCGCAGCATACAAGTCTGAGTAGCTGTTTTTATAACGAAAAGTCAGACGCTCCAGCTGTAGATTCACGGTTTCAATTTCATGGCCCAGATATTTCATATCCAATTTCCTGATTTCGGGGTAATTGATTTTCAGGCAGCTTTCCAAATCAGAAATGCCGGTCCAAAAACAATATTCCTCCCTCTCCAGATTGATATTAGGATCAAAACTGCTGTGTTCCCGCTTCTTAATCAGATAAGTCAGATCCTCACCATGAATTTTACTTCCCCAGTATAAATTCTGAAGCCAATTATTTTCATAAAATACATAGGACGAATTTTTTGTTTCAAGATGGAATAAACCACTGTTATGTTTTATCATATAAACCTCCGAGGCAGCTAAAAATGCTGCTTTCTGTACACATTATGGACTGTCCCTGTTACATGTATCATCGCTTTTATGGTGCGAGGTAGTATCATATGCAAGCTTAAAATATATACGAGACTAAAAATAATCAATGTAAATAATAGATTAGTCAGAATAATTATCCGCATATAAAACATCCGGCTAAATTATATGGCATAATACTATTTTACTGTAAACCCCTTCCACTTATCATTTAATGTATTTTTGAAGTCTCTATCTTCAAATCATATTCTCCAGCATTTGTGCAATAAGATAAAACCAGGTGTACAGTTTTAAGACATTCCATAATATATTTTTTTAACATCTTCGTTGCTAGTATATCTATTCCGCGACTGACAGTAAATAGAATCATGCTAGTTTTATATGGATTAATACTAGATTTTCGTATTTGTCCAGTTTAGCTTTTAATTACACACCAGGTTTATGTTTTTTTCTTGAAATAGTTTTGTACTTTGCAATGCTATTAAGATATAATAGGATATTATGAATGCAATGGAGGTTTATAATGGACAAGCATATTGCCGACAGCCAAAATTTACAGCATACCGATTTATATGTATACCAATGTGGTAATGCCCAATGCGAACATGGACATGGTTATGGACCTGCCGTTCGTGATCATTTCCTGATTCATTTTGTACACAAAGGGAAAGGAACATTTGATACCGGCAGCAATATATACCACTTGCAGGCAGGCTGTGGATTTTTGATTTGCCCGGATACCATTACTTATTATAAAGCGGATGACATAGATCCCTGGAATTATTCCTGGATAGGTTTTCATGGAATCAAAGCTGAATCCTATTTAAAAGATGCGGGTCTGACACCGGATAACCCAATCTTTCAATATGATACGGATGATTTTATTGACAACTGCTTTAATGAAATGGTCTCCGCCTACGATTTAAAACGCGGCGGTGAGGTAAAGAGGCTGGCTTATCTCTATCAGTTTTTACTTAAATTAACAGAAAGGAATCCGGTTGGTTTATACTATGATTCTCCTGACAGCCGCAGAGATGCCTATATCACACAGGCATTACAGTATATAGAAATGAATTACAGCAGAAAAATAACCGTTGAATCCATCTCCCGGTTTGTTGGTCTGAACCGCAGCTATTTTAACTCTGTTTTTAAGAGTGCCCTCAATGTAAGCCTCCAGGAATATCTGATTGAATTCCGGATTCGAAAAGCCTGTGAGTTACTGCCCAACGAAAAGCTTTCCATCGGGAATATTTCCCGGAGCGTAGGTTATACCGATTCCCTGCTTTTTTCAAA
>JAEZSL010000417.1 GCA_023443925.1 Bacillota bacterium
GCTGGTTCTGCCGGGGATCCGTTCACAATCAGCGTAGTACAGGCAAGAATTCCACGAATGATATTTGGCATGATAGCAGGAGGGGCGCTCGGAGTATCGGGTGCCCTTATGCAGTCCATTACAAGAAATCCCATAGCTGATCCCAGTATTTTAGGTGTAAATACTGGGGCATCTCTGTTTGTAGTATGTGGAATCGCTTTTTTTAATATTAATCTGCCTGGGCAGTATATCTGGCTGGCATTAATCGGTGCAGGATTTACGGCAGTTTTCGTATATGCCATCGCTTCTGTTGGAAGCGGTGAAATCACCCCCATTAAACTGGCATTATCCGGTGCCGCCACAAGTATGGCCCTGGCTTCTTTGGTAAGTACCATTATGCTGCCGAATTCACAAGTAATGGATGATTTCAGATTCTGGCAGGTTGGCAGCATGAGCGGTACCAACTGGGAGGATATTCTGGTTGTGGCACCTTATCTGCTGGTGGGTTTTCTGATTGCCATATTCCTTCTGCCTTCCCTTAATTGTCTGGCTCTGGGTGATGAGATGGCAACCAGCCTGGGTACCAACATCAAACTGACCAGAGGTTTGGGAACTCTGGCCGGGGTTCTGTTATGCGGTGCAACTACCGCCCTCGCCGGCCCTATTGGCTTTGTAGGACTTATGATACCACATCTCATGAAGCTTATCTTCGGCCCTGATCTGAAATATATTATCCCCCTCTCCGCCATCGGAGGAGCTTGTCTGTTAACTGTATCCGATGTGATAGGACGGGTGCTCGGCAGTCCCGGAGAACTTGAAGTAGGCATCGTAACAGCCTTTCTAGGCGCACCGTTCTTTATCATGATTGCCAGAAAGGGGAAGGTGAACTCAATATGACAACAATGGATAAAGTTTTTATTATGGAAGGTTACCATAAGAGACGTAAAAGGCATATAACGGTTGCTGTTATTTTAATCCTTCTGCTTATACTGTTATCAATAATTATGTTAACTTGTGGTAATACAATATACTCTCTTGATGTTGTATACCGGGTTTTAAAAGGGGAAGAAATCAACGGCGCGGTATTTGCAATCAAAACACTGCGGCTTCCAAGAATGTTAACCGGCATATTGGCCGGTTTGGCTTTTGGCATGGCAGGCAATACATTTCAGACTTTACTTCGAAATGATCTTGCAAGTCCCGATATTATTGGTGTTACCACCGGGTCCAGCGTTGCAGCTGTTTTTTGTATTTTACTTTTAAACTTAAGCGGCAATACGGTATCGGTAATCTCACTCCTGTCAGGTCTTTTAGTAGCCGGTGCTATTTACTTATTTTCACAGGGTAAGAATTTTTCAAAAGGCCGGCTGATTTTGATTGGAATTGGAATCCAGGCTATGTTAAAAGCAGCAATATCTTTTATATTATTAAAAGGTTCCCAGTATGACGTGGCAATTGCTCTTCGCTGGCTGAACGGAAGCCTGAACGGCGTTCAGATGAAAAGTGTACCCAGTCTATTAATCGTAGTTGCCTTGGGCGGATTAATTATCACTCTGTTAAGCAGGCATTTACAAGTACTGCAATTAGGTGATGACTCAGCCATCACTCTTGGTGTAAAAGTAAATGTAATGTATATGGTTCTTATATGCGGTGCGGTATTTTTAGCAGCCTTTGCAACCTCCATAACCGGCCCCATTGCTTCTATCGCCTTTTTATCCGGTCCTATCGCTTCCAGATTGGTTGGCAAAGGCGGTATTAATACACTTATCGCAGGACTGGTTGGTGCCTTTCTTGTATTAGCTGCCGATTTAGTGGGACAGTTTGCTTTGGGAACCAGGTATCCGGTAGGTGTAATTACCGGAGTATTGGGTGCACCTTATATGCTATTTTTATTGGTACGTGTGAACCGCAGAGGAGGAAATGCATGATGAAAGAACATTTACTATTAGCAGAAAAAATTATTGCCGGATATGATAAAAAAATCATTATAGATGGGATCGATATTTCGATACCAAGTAATAAAATCAGTGTTATCATCGGGGGAAATGGCTGCGGAAAGTCCACTTTATTAAAGACTTTTTCCAGGCTGATTAAACCGGATGGCGGGAGTATTATACTGGATGGTAAGATAATCGATGCCTATTCACCAAAAAAGCTGGCACAAACCCTGGGGCTGCTTCCCCAATCGCCGGTCGTACCGGAAGGAATTACGGTATTTGATCTGGTTTGCCGCGGCAGATTCCCGTACCGTACACTTATGAAGGGCATGAATAAGAGTGATTTCGAAGCAGTGGAAGAAGCTCTGGAAATAATGGGAATCACTGAACTGGCCAACAGAAACGTAGATGAGCTGTCAGGCGGACAGCGGCAAAGAGTCTGGATAGCTTTGGCACTGGCACAACAGACGGATATTTTACTCTTGGACGAACCCACAACTTTTCTGGATATTGCTTACCAGATTGAGATTTTGGATCTGTTAACGGAACTAAATAAAAAACGCGGTATGGCTATTGTCATGGTATTGCATGATATAAATTTATCGGCAAGGTATGCGGACTATTTGTTTGCAATGCGTGAAGGAAAGCTGATTGTACAGGGTACTCCGGAGGAAGTTATTTCACCTGCTTTAATTAAGGATGTATTCGGATTGGCATGTTCCGTCATTAATGACCCTATATCAAATTCTCCTCTTGTGATACCTATCGGGAGGTATCACAATTCTCATAATTAACTCGAGCTAGAGCTATCTTGTATTGAAGAGAGTAAGCTCTACTCAAACCGCAGATTTTCCTAAAACCACCGGGGCTGTTAGGCCAGTAATATTAGGAAAACAAGTAAGTTTTTAACACACGGCTTGATTATTCATTTTCGACCGGATATTCATCAGCAAACTTAAAGATTACACTGATGTTTCCGTTTTCATGTATTTTGATGCAGTCAACAAGCTCAATTAAAATACCTCTTGTCAGTTCCTCAATATTTTCATTCTTACTAAATGCTGTCAAGAAAGAATTTTCAGAACTTGCATCATTTGCAAATTCCTGTCGTTCCTGTGAAAGTTTCTCTATGCCTGCCTTGCGTTCTTCCACCTGTATATCGTAATTGTTATTCATGTAACTGTAATCTTTATATGTAATTTTACCATCCTTCCAATCTTGATAGAGACTCTGTTTATAACGCATTACTTTGCTGATCTCTTTTTCCTTTGCGTTTATCAGATTATTTAACTTGGCATACTGACTCATTTTAGGAGGAACGGAATTGATCTTAGATATAATATCGGAGTAACAGGCGGACAGATATACCTGCTGCCTAATTGCATACAGAACGGCAGCCTCCAATCCATCATGTTTGATTGTATGTTTTGTACAGACTGTTTTGGATTGGTCTTTATAAGTACGGCAGTAATAATACACCGTTTCTTTTACCTTGCTTCGCGTCATTGCTTTTCCGCAATCTGCACAGCGAAGGAATCCACTGAAAAGATATAGCTTTTGTTTTGCCGGTGCGGTTCGGGTATCACGTTTAAGAAGCTCCTGAACTTTTTGAAAGGTAACCCGATCGATAATCGGCTCATGTGTATTTTCTACAATAAACCATTCACTTTCCGGTATACTTTCCTGTGTATGTACTTTATAACTTTTCACCCGTTGCCTGCCTTGCACCATGTCACCTGCATAAACACGATTTTTCAAAATATCGGTTATGGTTTTAGGACTCCAAAGCGATTTACTTTTACCATTGGGATTCTGATACTTAAGACCTTTACTCTGTTTATACTCCGACGGACACAAAATTCCACAACTATTTAATCCGTGTACAATAGCATTTTTGCTCATTCCATCAAGGAACTGTCCAAATATATGCCTGACAACCTCGGCAGCTTCTTCGTCAATAATAAGAGTATGCTTATCCTCCGGATTTTTATTGTACCCATATACGGCAAAGGATCCGATATGCTCCCCCTTCCGTCTTTTATAATCAAAAACCTGACGTATCTTTTTAGAAGTCTGATAGCAAAAGTTATCATTCATCACATTGGTAATAGGGATAAGTATATTAGATACTGAATCGGGATTTAAGTAACTGTCCACATTCTCATTCAAGCTGATAAAACGTACATTCATCTCTACAAACAGATTTTCAATCAGACTTCCTGCATCACTGTAATTTCTGGAAAGCCGGGATAGATCTTTGACAATTACACAATTGATCTTTTTATTCATCACATCTGCAATTAGCTGCTGGAACCCAAAACGGTTTGTATCCGTCCCGGTGTATCCGTCATCCGTATATGTTACGGCACTGATAAACTCGTCTGAATGTGTTTCAAAATACTCGTCCAGTAATTTTTTCTGATTCATAACACTGTTACTGTCATCACTTCCACGGTTTATATCTTCCTTTGATAAACGAATATATTTACCAAGTTTCCACCGCATTGATTTACTGGTAAAAGACTCTGAATGTTCAATACTTCTGTTTTTCCTCCGTGCCATGTTGTCTCCTTCCCGCCGCAATTGCAACAATATTTCTCTTTATTTTATGTTTTAATATATGCTTTTTCCGGATTGTCCTATGAAGTTAGTAAAAAAGCCAAATAAACTTAAAATATTTTTATTTTTGTAAACCTGGATTGAATTTTTCCAATAAAGTATGTATATTAAACATAAGTAATACTAAAACGTAGACATAAATAAAATTATTATATTTGGAGGTCAAGCATGGCTGTTATGAAAGATGTTGCAAAACTTGCGGGAGTATCGGTATCTACCGTTAGTTTTGTGTTAAATGGAACAGCAAAAGAACATAAAGTAGCGGACAGCACTGCACAAAAAGTAATAAAAACTGCAAAACAATTAGGATATAAGATGAATTCTTCATTCAGTGAGACAGATGTTGTAGACAAGTGGCAGCCGACTATTGCATTCTTTATCCCTGTCAATTCCGTCTGGATGGATATGAATGTCATTAATTCCAGCATTAATAAGCATATGAAACAAACGGGGCGTGATTATAATATTTTACTCTGTCCTTATGAGAAGGGACATTTGACCGATAAGACAGAACGGCTTCAAAGAACTGCTTATGATTCTGCGGTAATCAGCATAGAGAGCGAAGAGGATTTAAAGAAGCTTGAAGAGCACTCCCCCGATTTTCCCTTTGTAATATATAACCGTGCGAGTTCGAAGTATTCCAGCGTTTCATATTTGGCAGATGAAGCCATAGCACAGGCAGTAAAAATGATTGCTGCAAAAGGCTTCAAAGATATATTAGTGTTTTCGGGCAGTGACAGCTGGCAGCATGGTGATGAGTATTTGAATCTCTTAATCCACTATTGTGAAGAAAATGGAATCCTGCTTTCGAAGGATGCTTTTATCGAAACGGAAAATACAATGATAGGCGGAGCCATTGCAGCACGTCATATATTAAACAGTGAAAAAAAACCGGAAATCATTATATGCATGAACAGTACTCTGGCATTTGGAGCAATACCGCTTCTGGCACGTAACCATTTCCTGATACCAAGGGATGCCGAATTACTATGTTTTGGTTCTTCCGGGGATGCAGATCATATCATTAATTATATACCATCCCTTTCCATGATTGCCCGTCCGATTGACGAGATCACAATAAAGGCCTTTGATGTGGCTCTGCGTCTGGCCCATGGAAAAGAAGCAGAACCGGTACATTATACTTGTTTCTGTGATTTATTATTGCATGACAGTTTCTCCATTTAAATCCTTATTGATATTTTTTATTAAAATTATTTTAAGTATTTTTAAGTTTTTTAGTTGACAGGGCATATTTCATAAAGTATAATCCATTCTTAGTTAGACATCGCTAACTTTGAGTGGATTATTTTATGAAGGAGGAAAATATGAAATTAAAAAGACTTAAATTGGCCTTTATGGCAGCAGCTTTAACCCTTACAACCATGCTAACAGCCTGCGGTAACAAGGCAGCAAATAGCAAACCTGCACAAGAATCAACTGGTGGCGCATCCACTGTCACTTCAGAAGATACTACCGGAGAAACTAAGGTTGATGATACCGCCGCCAAAGACACTACAACAGAAACAGCCGTTACATATCCTATTACAATTAAACATGCATTGGGTGATACCATCATTGAGAGTCAGCCGGAAAGAGTAGTTACTATTTCATGGGGCAACCAGGATGTACCGCTTGCATTGGGAGTAGTTCCTGCGGGAGTATCCAAAGCAAATTTTGGTGCTACGGATGAAAACGGTCTTCTCCCTTGGACTGCAGCAAAATATAAAGAACTCGGCGTGGAAAATCCCGTAGTATTTGACGATACGGACGGTTTGAATTTTGAAGCCATAAGTGATGCCAATCCGGATGTAATTTTGGCAGCATACTCCGGTATAACACAGGAAGATTATGACCTGTTAACCCAGATTGCTCCCGTAGTTGCATATCCTGAATATGCATGGCAGACCTATTGGAGAGAACAGACCCTCTTTGATGCCATGGGTATGGGAAAAGAAGCGGAAGCCAAAACTTTAATTGCTGAAACAGAAAGTTTAATCGACTCCAAGATTAAAGAGTATGAAAACCTCCAAGGCAAAACATCAGCCTTCTTTTACTTCAACGCATCCGATCTGGGTAAATTTTATATTTATCTGCCTACAGATCCCCGTGGGTCCTATCTGAATGACCTTGGTCTTGCTTTTCCTGACAGTGTAAAGGAGCTGGCAGAGGACCCCAGTGCATTTACGGTTACTATCAGTTCCGAAAATGTTGATGTATTGAATGATATTGATATTATTATTACCTATGGTGATGATTCCGTACTGAAAGTTTTACAGTCAGACACTCTGGTAGGCCAGATACCGGCAATTAAAAATGGATCTGTGGTTATGATGGATTCCACAACTGCATTAACCGCCTCCTGCACACCGTCCGTATTATCAATTCCGGCTACAATTGATGAGTATCTTGCATTATTAAATGAGGCAGCAGAAAAAGTAAAATGAAAATAGCTAAAATAAACATTGTAATCTTATCTAGTATAATATGTACTACATTATGTGCAATGCTTTCCCTGGCTGTAGGTTCCCGGAATATTCCGCTCCAGGAGGTCTGGGCGGCACTTGCTGGTTCTGCCGGGGATCCGTTCACAATCAGCGTAGTACAGGCAAGAATTCCACGAATGATATTTGGCATGATAGCAGGAGGGGCGCTCGGAGTATCGGGTGCCCTTATGCAGTCCATTACAAGAA
>JAEZSL010000008.1 GCA_023443925.1 Bacillota bacterium
ATACCTGTCATGGTTGGTCTGTCAAACTGCAGTCTGTCGGCAATACATGCAGGTGCCATCCCGGTCTCGGAAGTTTCTTTCTGATGATTATAAATCTCTTTCAGAACCATGAATTGTCCCGGTGTTACCCCGATTTCATTTAATTGACAAGAAAATTTACCTTTCGCCGACATCGCAGCTCTGTGCAAAATATATCCGATACCTTTGTTCTTAAGCATACTTATCACCTCTCAAGATAGTTAGTATACTAACTAATTATCAAAATGTCAATATTATTTTTGACTTAACAAACTTTTCTATAGCTTTTTTATGGTTAAAACAGATAGTAAGGATGATATCATACCTCGGGTTTATAGTATTATAATTTTTTTACTGCATAACACTTACCTACGCCTGATTAAGTATGCTAAATAATATACAAGGAAAGAGTCTGCTTGCCAGACTCTAGCGCTGACGCGCTGTCACGACGTGACATCTTCCTTAAGCGCGTCATGTGCATCCTGCCTGGAAGGCTTTTTAATTTATAGGTAAGTTCGGAGAACTTTCCTATAAATAAATAAAAATGCCAGTAGGTTATCCCACTGACATTATTTTTTAACACTATTATTAATCTTACACTATATAATTATTTCTTTGCAGCTAAGAAGCCTTTTAACTACAAAATAATAAAATATAAATAGAATATTATACCTTCTCCTTATTCTGTTGTTATTATACATCTGCTCTTTAAGGATTTATAAGTATTCCTGCAAAAAACTTCATAAAGAGAGCAGCATTTATCAACAATACAAACAATAACACTTTCACGGTATACCGGAGGTAAGGGCGTAAGCGGAAACATATGCTTGCTTATAATATCTATCTCAATCTCATTTATTTTTCTTATTTTTCTTGTATTCTTAAGTGCTGTCCTCGGGTGTCTAAAGCCATGCAGCCTGTGGGTAGGATCCTTGTCGTGCCAGTCATATAAAAAGTAATCATGAAACAAAGCTCCAATTAACAGACTATGCCGATTGCAGGGAATATGAAGCAGCCTTACAATCATCAGGCTGTAATAAGCCACTGCTACACTATGCCACAAACAAGAGGTATCTCCATGCTGTATATATCTTCCAAGGTTTAAAAAAGCAGTTGTAACGACAAGTTCCTTTAAGCAGATATTAATTTGATTTATAGTTTTTTCCGTATTAATATTAGCCACGCTCCTAACATAAATCCAATGGTTTTAAAAGACTCCTGGTATCTTACCGTTTATTTCACGCCGTTTGTCTTGTCTATTATTGTATCGTAATTGGTAACTTTTTATTGGGTGTCTTTTTATTTGTTTTCTTTTTATTTATTTTCCTTCTTACATTGTATTTTAGCAGAATATTCGTGAGTAAACAACAAATTTTAATGGACCGTAAGACCGGTTATTAAAACCAAATGCTAATTTTACTACATCGTGTAAACAATTGCAATTCTTCTGATCTATAGAATCACTAGAACTTTATAAATAATTCTGTGTGATTTTAGAACAATAATGGATTTCATAGCTTATTTTGGAAATTTTTATAAACAACTATTGATTCTGTTCAACTTCATGATATAATTCTAATCATATGATAAATATCCAGTATAAGAAAAAAGCAAACTTGCCAAAAGGTAAGGACGCAAAGCCATGGATCTAAAGGACATCCCAGGATTGCCAGGCTGCTGAGAGTATGCTACACAATTAGATGGCATTTCTTAGTGTCGTCTATTTTTATTTGTATATTTTTAAGCAACTGTAAAATTTATCATGTATTTTTAGTTTTAATTCGTTACTTGCTCTATTTCGTTACTTTAATTCGTTGCTTGCTTTAGCTCGTTACTTGCTTTAATTTTTTACTTGCTTTAATTCGTTGCTACTTTAACATTTTCATTTATGCTTTACTTGATCTATTTATATTTTCATTTTTGTTTTAGCATTTCTTATTTAGAATTAAATTACCAGCTTTGTTTGTCAGTTCTTTTTATTAGTTATATATGAGTTAATAGCTATATTTTATTTATCCTATTTATTTTTCTATTAATTGTTTTAATTAGCGTTCGGCATATTTTATTTTGCAACTTATCAGGGGAGATAATGAAAGCCCGTCAATTGGGTTTCCGAAAGGGGATTGTTGTTTAATCAGCAGCTGCATATACATTATAATTATACACCTATAGCTAAATGCAAGTCAGGAAACACACAGATTATAACACCCCCTCTCCTGCTTATAACTTTAATGGATTTAAGCGCTGTTGCAAAAGCGCAGATGGGAGGAAGTATGTTTAAGAATGTACATATTGCGGGAGTTGGTTCCTATCATCCCGAAAGGAAAGAAGAAAACCAGTATTATATCGACCATTTTAAACAGTACAATATGGAGGAACACCTTACCGGCTTACTACACAAATTAGGACGGAAAACCAGAACCATCGCAGGAGAAGAAGAAACAAGTATCTCCATGGCAGTTAATGCAGCAAATAATGCTTTCTTAAATTCCGGAATTAAACCAGAAGAGATTGACATGATTATTTCTGTTTCGGACACACCGGAATATCTGTCACCTTGTTGTGCCCTGCTAATAAAAAACAAACTGCAGGCTGTAAGCGCCCATACTGTCTTTGATATGAATTCAAACTGCATCGGGATGCTGACTGCCATGGATACCGCTGCAAGGTATCTAAAAACTGATAAAAAATACAACAAAGTTCTTATTGCCGGCTCCCTGCTAATCCGGCCCCAGGCCAGAGAAGATGACATGGTTGCTTATGCCTGCACCGGTGACGGTGCCGCTGCAATTATTCTTGAATTAAGAGAAGAACCTGAAGAAAGAGGCCTTTTAGGCTCACGAATGTTTACTGATGATTCCTATTATTGGAGTATCACCATGCCTGCCTGCGGCATGTCAAAAATTTCGGATAAGACAGTGGACAATGATGATAAGAAGATGCTCTGGAAACCTTTTGATTTTGATTTTCTATCAGAAAAATGGTCAGCTCTTATTACTGACTTATTATCAGATTATGATTATAAGCCCAGACAGGTATCCGGTTATTTTATGTCACAGTTCTCAAAAGCCGACTTAAATCTTACCATGGAACGGCTGGGAGCTGACCTAAGCCAGGCTGTCTATATCGGTGACCAGTACGGCTATACCGGCTGTACCAGTCCAGTCATGGCTTTGGATGATAAATTGCAAACTGATCGCTTTCAAAAGGACGATATTATCATTTTTTGCTCCGTAGCCTCGGGCTATTCCATGACTGCATTGTTATACAAATGGTAAGGACAGTAAACAGCAAAAACAGAAAGAGCAATCAGATTATAAATATCTGAATTTTTTACGTACGCCCAGACGCACAGATAGGAGTTAGGTTGAAAAATAAAAAACTTTTTTCAACATCTTGATTTATACGTGCGCCTAAGCGCACAGATAGGAGTTAGGTTGAAAAATAAAAACTTTTTTCAACATCTTGATTTATACGTGCGCCTAAGCGCACAGATAGGAGTTTAATATGGGAAATGAAAAAAGAACCATCATACAATACCAGTTTAAAACACTAAAATTTGTGCTGATTATATATTCCATCAGCGCTTTACTTGCAGCTTCCTTATTTATTTTCTTAAAACTTGTCGGTTTCTATGATGAAATATCGTGGACAACCTTAGGGATATTCGCAGCTTTAATGGGTGTAGAATTAATCACCTTTAAGATAATGTATCACCAGGCTATTAAGGACAAAGAACATATTACAAAAGTATTTCTGGCACTTAAATTTATAACGCTGTTTTTTGCTTATGCCAATTACCTTTATATCGGACTTATGGTACCCTCTAAGGAAATCTGGACAAGCGTATTTTATTTTATTATCCTGGGAGCACTGTTTCTTGATAATAAATTAAATATTATTTTCACGGCTATCGGTATTATATGTCAGGCAGTAATATTTGTCTTAAACCCCGCCACCCTGCCTGCCGGGGAATATTTCATCCGTGAGATGATACTAAGAGGTGTTGTTATCTGTCTTCTTTCCTTTGGAATATCCATATTCACCTATTTTTCCTCAAACATATTAAAAAGTATTGAAGAGAGCGAAGAAGAGTTGGTCAAACATAATGAAAAAAATCATTTATTAATTGAAAAGGTTTCGGAATACACCCGTTCTCTACTGGCTTCCAGTGAAAATCTTTCGGATATCGCTACGGAGGAAAGCGCATCCGTAGAGGAAATAGCCGGAACCAGTGAATCTGCTGTCAAAGATTCTGACCGTATGTTAAACGGTATTGAAGAAAATAACCGTAGTCTTACCGGTCTTTTAAATACTTATGAAACCATTGCAGATAAGGTAAAGGATACAGAAAACAAATCCAACCAATTAATCGAGCTGTCCGGTAATAATGAAAGTGCCTTGAATGAAATACTTAATATCATCATTAATGTTAAAGGAGATATTGAAAATACCCTGGAAGCTACTCATGTCCTGGAGGAAAAGTCCGGCCAGATTGACAACATAATTGCCATTATACGTCAGATCTCCGTTCAGACCAATCTGCTGTCCCTGAACGCTTCAATAGAGGCTGCAAGAGCCGGTGAACAAGGCAAAGGGTTTGCCGTGGTGGCAGGTGAAATCAGAAAGCTTGCAGAAGATACCAATAATTCCTTAAGTGAAGTAGCTGCCATCACCCAGGAATTTAAAGACCGAGTTGACCAGGTAAAATCCCTTATGGAAGAGAATACCGAAAAAGTCGGCCACGGTAATAACTTATTAAGCAATGCGGTTCACAATGTAAGCGATATGATTAACGGACTAAAGGATTCCGGACACAATATAAATGAAATCAACCGTCTAACCCAGTCCATGCTGGCCACCACCCAGAATACGGTGGAATTTAACTCTAAAATCGCCGAAACTACGAATCAGACCATTCATAACTTTAATCTGGTATTTGATTCTATCAGCCAGAACCTGGCGACCAGCGAAGAATTGGCCAGCAGTGCGGAAACGCTTAAGAGTATTGCTGAGGATATGAATGAACTGGTCAGGATGTGATACTATTGTAAATAACGTTCTCCCGCAACTTAACATCTCCAGGCTCTCCGAGCCGAAGGGTTGTATAGCAAATAAATATTGTTTACATATGTAAGAACACACAGTAACTGACAAAAGTCTGACCACTCCCTTTGGAAGGTCAGACTTTTGTTAATTTTTTTTATTTAATAAATTTTCTTATGAATAATTTGCGATAACTACCGTCATATACCTGATTCAGATAATCAGTAATATATTTGTCAATCACCAACTGATTAATCGTTGTGATTCCCTATATAAGATATTACATCCGGATAGGTCTTATTGCCGAAATATAGATGAGTTTATCCTGCATTTATTCAAAACACAAGCAGATATGCTGTATGTTATCCACAGTAATAATA
The DNA here is from genome assembly GCA_023443925.1 of Bacillota bacterium. The sequence goes on from JAEZSL010000008.1 coordinate 5,445, forward strand.
TTAACTTTCTTTTTCATTCCCATAGTTTCCATAATATTTACCATAGTATTTTCCATAATATCTGCCATAATACTTCCCATAATAACCCTTCTTCTCCAATGGCACTTTATTGAGGATCGCACCTAATATTCTGCAATTCGATTTCTCAAGCTGTGCCTTCACATCTTTTGCAAATCGGTAACTGATGGCATTACTTTCAATTACTAAAACTGCTCCATCACATATCTGGGCGACTACTGCGCTGTCAATAACAGAACCTAAAGGAGGTGTATCAATAAGAACATAATCATACATTTCTCTTAATATATTAATCATATCCTGAAAACGTTGATGTTCTAAAAGTTCAGCCGGATTGGGTCCGAAGGTACCGGCAAATATGACATCCATATTCTCAATATCCGTTTGAAGCATTACCTCATCCAACTCGTTTTGACCTGAAAGATAATGGGTAAGACCATACTCTACGGCACCTACACGGTAACGTCCGGCCAAAACTGATTTTCTTAAGTCTGCATCAATTAATATAACTCTCTTGTCCGTTTGGGCAAAGGATACCGCCAAATTAAAGGATACACTTGATTTACCTTCATTGGGAGTACAGCTGGTAAATGTGATTACTTTAATATCACTTCCGCAAAATTGGATATTGGTTCTTAAAGTTTTATAAGCTTCGTTAGCCCTGTAATCCAATTCGGTTTTTTTTCCGAACATTATCTTATTCAAGGATTTAAACCTCCTGTTCTCTTTGCCTTTTTCCTGGCCTTTTTCTTTAGAGTCTTTCTTTTTCTCTTATCCAGCTCCATCTGCCGATGCCCACCGGCTTCTACCGGAATGATTCCTAAAGTATTTAGTCCCAGGTACTTCTCAACATCCTCTGAATCCTTAATGGTATCATCTAACATAAATAATGCAATGATAATACCTGCTGCCAGTAACGCGCCTGCCAATGCGCCTATAACAGCGTTCTTCTTAACATTTGGACTGGAAGGATTGGGCTGCATATAACCTTCTTCCACAACAGTTGGTGAGGAAGTATCCATGATTTTCGCAATACGGTCCGCAGAAACGGAAGCAAATTCATCTACAATGCGCTTTGCCAGAAAAGGATCCGGATAATCCGCTGTTATTTCCAATATACGGGTGTTTGTGGGATTATTAATACTGATGACACTCAGCATATCCTCATAACTCATATTAAGCTCCAGATTATCAATAACCTGGGTAACGACAGGTCTGCTCTTTACTAATACCATATAATCCTGGGTAAGCTGTGCACCAAGCTGAAGATCCTGTAATGCCAGGCTGGAGAGAGAAGTGGACTTATTTACAATATAAAGCTTGGAGGTAGAGGTATAAATAGGTGTTAATACGAAGCTGCTGATAAGGCCGGCACAAACCGCCGTAAGTATACTGGAGACAATGATGATCCAGATACGTGCCTTTATTAAATGAAACAGTTCCAGCAAGTCAATTTCAATTTCATCATTCATGTTTTGTTCCATGGATACTCCTTTATATATACTTATTCTCTATTATCTTAAGCGGGTTATCATAAAATAACTCCACGGCATATTCCCAGTCCGTAAGCTTTACTACAGTCTGAAATGCTTTTTCCAGATTAGGGGCTCTGGTAGAAGTATTATGGCAATCTGTAGCGACGAAATGCAGCAGTCTTTCCTTTAAAAGCCTTCTGTGCAGTCTGACTCTCTTATCCAGAAAATTACCAAGTAAACTGCTGCCGTTCATCTGGATATAAACCCCTAATTCCCGAATCTCATCAATTCTGCCCTCCTCTTCCATAAGGCAGCGATATCTTTCCACATGTGCCAAAATTGGTGCATATCCAGCCAAAATAAACTTATTCAAGCCCTGATACAGGGATTTATAATCGACTCTTACTGAAAATTCTATTAACACATATCTGCTTCCAGCCAAAGTAAGTGCATTTCCCCTTATTACTTCCTCCAAAACTGATTCCCTGTAATAAAGCTCATTACCAAGGTAAATCTTAATATCCGGATCTATGGCTGCGGCTTTTTGCTGTACCTTTTCTTTGCATTCCATTAATTCCTCCACACTCTTATTCTTGCTTCCCAGTCCGAAATGAGGGGTGGCTATGATTGTTCGTATTCCCTGGTCCTTAGCCATTTCAAGCATCCGAACCGTTTCCTCCATATCAGAGGCGCCGTCATCAACCTTCGGTAGTAAGTGTGTATGTATATCCATTAACCTGATCGTATCCATTTCTTATACCCCTGTAATTAACTAATGCTGTTCTTTGATTGTCCTGTTATAATAAATAAAACGGCTGTTAAAACAGCTCCCAGTCCTGCAATATATAGGAACACCTGAATATCCCACTTAAAATAATTTCTTAGGAATAAACTGTAGTATTCTGGTTGAACCGTAACCCTATTATATATCTTTAGCAAAAAGAGCATTACTGCTGCAAACACGCCTGTAAATAAACTGGCTGCTATAACTCCGTAGTTAATATATCTTAATGCCCGATGTAAATACTTATGCATACGTATAAGGAAATATATTATTATTGACATAAGAATCAACAAAGCAGGTAACCCAATCACAATAATACGCAAATAAACCTGCCTTAACCTGCTGATTGATTTGATGAAATCAAATTGGATTCCTCTGCGGTATTCCTGCAATAGCCTTTCTGTCAGCTCGCCCATACCGGCTTCAAGCTCCGGTGTTTTTACAATATGCTGTTCTGTCAGGAAGTTATTTATATTTTCGTATAAAACCGTTTCCAATTTATCCGTTTTATAAGCCGGTTCTTTTCCGGATAATACGTCTTCCACATAATATTTACCGCCGATATAAATTCGTTCCAGGGTAATCGCATTCTCTAACACACTTACCGGTAATCCCGCATCTTTAACAATGGACTCGGCTTTTGTATATATAATCGAATAGGTCTCGTTATAGTAATTACTTTCATTTATTTTTTGTTTAATTAATTTTTCATTGAATGCGCCAAAATACAATCCTAAAAGAATAAACAACAAAAGAAAAAGAACAGACAGAAGAAAGGAAAAAATCAGGCTTATGGTACTTTGGATTCTTACTGAATTCGGTTTCATATCTGCTTCTCCTTACCTTTCATTTTGCTGCTCTTTCACATCTCTGTCACAATAAACGAAATATCTTTGACTTCTGTTACCAAGTAAATCTTTAAAAGGATAGCAAGTGTATAAAATTAATTGTTCTTTCTCACCGTTTAAAGGATATGCTGAGGTATCATCCGCCTCCGCAATTTTTATATCCGTAACCACATACTGGAAAATACCATAATTGGTGTCAATTTGTACAAAATCACCGGCTTTAATATACTCTAACGGTGCGAAATAAACGGTGTCATGCCCTCCCACCAGGACAGGTCTGCCTTCGCCGGGCAACCCGCCGGCTACATACTGACCAGCACCTTTCTCCAGAATGTTATCACTGTCTCCATAGTATAAGGGGACATCCAAATCAATCCTTTCACACCGGATATTACCATAACGAGTTCCAAATTCAGGTATTTGGATATTATTTGGATCAAACCTCCCATTTTGGACAAATAAGCCGTTAAATTCGCTGTTATATTCATTGGGGTAACTGGGGGCGCCTTTTGTAATAATCATATTCAGATTGGCCCTTGCCATTGTCAATAAGGGTCTGCCACTAAGATAGACCAAAGCGGTTATAACTACAATAAAAATAAAGGGATATGCCATATACCGGAGGGTGATATTCTTATTCTTACGGCTCAAGGTTCCTGCTCCTCCTGTCGGAAAAAATTACATTTTACCGTGACTGCCAAGCAAAACAAAAATACCATGACTAATCCTGCTGACATAATAAATACCGAACTTAAGTCAAACCCGGTATTCTTTATAACCGTATTAACAGTAATAAGACTGCTGTTATCTTCTTTTTTAACCGTTACTTTATTTCTATATAAATCGACCTCCGTTTTCGTGGCCGGTTGTTTTCTAATTTCATTAAGGATTCCCTGTTCCGGGTTACCCTTATCTTTATCGCCGCCGGAAGCTTTGGCGGAACTTCCATCTCCATCTCCTGCTGTATCGGCATCCGTATTCTCCCCATTGTTTGGATCGGTTACTGAACTATCATCCGGTGCTGTTCCCTGAGCCGCACTGCCACTTGGCTCTTCCTTATTCTGCTCCCCATTTATTTGCTCATCCTGCCCGTTTACCGGTATTAAATACCCTTCCGCAACTCCTTGTCCTATATTTGAGAACATCATACTAATAGCTTCATCCTTTTGTGAAGCATTCAAGTCAACATCATCCTGGTTTAGATAACTGATAAGCTGCTGTACAAACACAGGATCCGCCTGGTATTTTATACCGTTATGCTCGAAGGTGCCCTGAGCCGCACTAACTACCGCTGCTTCGTTCTCATTCAAACCTCCGGCCAGAACGACCTTGGCATTCATACTGAAAGAAACCACTATGACGACTATGAGTAATCCTTTTAACTTAAATATTATCTTATTCGACATTTATTTTGAATGCCTCCCATAACAAGAAAACGTACACCGGGAAGGATATCGATATGATCGACATCCCACTCCGGTATACTTCTCTTATACTATATAATATTAATATGTAACCACAAAATACAAATCACTGGGTGCATTGCTTATTCTTAAGGTTCTGTTATCCTGCTTATTCAAAGTATAGGAAATATCAGAACCTGCTCTTTTAACAGTAACATTATCATCGCTGGTAACAGTTACGGAATATGTTCTGTCACCAAGTTCTCCATCAGAAAATTTAACTGTTTTAACTTCACTGCCGGCATCACCAGTTACTGTAACTTCCTGGCCTTGATATGTTTTCTTCGTATTGGTTGTTGCAACCCATTTAGCATATGTATTATCTTCATCATTTAAGAAGGCTACTAAATCAGAAAGTGTAGAGCTGGTAACGGTATAGGTAAAGTTACCATATTTAACATCTACATTTTTAATACGTTTAAAGCTATCCGGTAATTTAAATACACCGTTGGTTCCTTTGATTGTATACGTTCCTTTTGCCGGCGTATTTGTACCACCACCTTCAGAACCGCCACCGCCACCACCGCCGGAGGAACCGCCGCCACCAGATGGAACTGCAGTATACCCGTCTCCGGTAACAGTCTTTGTAGTTGTATTACCTTCTTTGCCAATGGTAACAACAATCTGAACATTACCAGTCACAGTTGGAATTAAAGCTTCTGTTTCGGCTGCAACTTTTGTATTTTCCGCACCTTTAAGCAACTCTAATTTGATTTTTGCTGTTACTGTAAGATTAAGAGGAAGTGAGCTGGTAATTGCAGTTCCTGCAGCATTTGCAATAACTGTAATTTGATCCTTAGAGGTACCTGAAATTTTTACAGCTGAGGCGTTATCCAGAACCAAACTCTTTACACTTCCATTATTTACAAGATCCAATACAGCTTTAACATTGTTTAAAACAAGATCTGCAACTGCCTTTTCAGAAATGATAATTCTGGCATTCTCGGCTGTTACATCTAAAACATTGCCTGAGGCATTTTCTGTCCAGGTAGCAGCTTTAATTGCTTTGATTTCTATTCCTTTAAAGGTTCCGTTATTCACAACGTCTGCCTTAGGTGCATCTACAACCAGTTTCTGGGTAGTGTAGTCACCTTCATTTACGGTAAACTCTGCTTCTGCATCAGTCTTTAAAGTTATGAGAGCTGCACCGCTTCCAAGAAGGCTATCTAATTCCTTCTGAGTTGTAACGGTACCTGCCTCATCAGTTACCATAACCGCTAATTTAACACTCTTGCCGCTTAACGTTCTGCCAGTCAGGGTAGCTGTACCCTTCTTTACTGCTGTAAGGTTACCGGCTGCAGTTACCTTTAAAACTTTGGCATTACTGCTTGACCAAGTCACCACATCATTGGAAGCTGCGGGTTTAACTGTAGTCTTAAGGCTGTAAGTCTGTCCAGCATTTAAAGCCGTCACTTTATTGCTTACTGCAACGGAAGAAGCAGGAGTTCTTACAGTTATCTTTGATGTTACATTATATGTAACCTTGGGGGTTTTTACCTGACAGGTAATAGTTACAGTACCTTTTGCAATTCCGGTTACAATACCTTTTTTATCAACCGTTGCAATTTTTTTGCTGCTGGTCTTCCAGGTATAAGTTGAATCCTTAACTTGATTCTTAATATTTAAATCAAGCTTCTTACCCACCAGCACGGAACCTGTTGCTTTTGAAATTGCAGGCTTAACTGCTGCATCTGCGGTTGTACTTGTAACAACTCCAACCAAAGTCAGCACCAAAGCGAGAACCATAAACTTAGCAAGTATGTTCCTAAACCTAGCTGTGCTCTTTCTCATCATCTCTAACACTCCTTTTTTGTAATATAACCCAATTTATATATCCATCGGCAGAACTACTTTCTCCCGCGAATAACATAATATTCCACTTTAGAATACTAAATATTATACTCATATAAATTGTATAAGCAAGGTGTGACAAGATATGTGACAGGTTTTTCCTTGTTGAATAGTAAAACTGTTGATTTATGATATTAATTATTCTTGTTAACAGAATATATATATCGCCGGGTACGTTAACGGTGCACTCCCTAACAGCAACCTAATTTCCAGATCAATGTCCTGGTCTCTCCGGCCAACTTTATTTAGTCAATCTGGGTTCTGCCGCTGGTCGGACAGGATACTAACTCCACACCGCACTTTTAAGTCATAAAGTCTTTATCAGTCTCGCCGATTTAACTTATTCCAGCGGTCTGGCGGTTAAGGAGACACGTATGGTGTCACCTATTCCTTCATATTGCATAATTCCTAGTCCCATTGTTAATGCACTACGTGTCTATTGGGACTATTTGTAGAGTAATACTAATGATTTTATTGATTTCTAATATATTCTATTATTTATTTGCAATATCATTACGCATAATGTATTATATATTATAGATTTAAAACCAAATACAAGGGAGAGTAAACAAATGAAAACAACTGCACTAATCATGGCTGGTGGACGAGGTGAACGTTTCTGGCCTAAGAGTAGAAAAAATTTGCCAAAGCAATTTTTATCTCTCACTGGCGATGGCAAAACTATGATACAATTAACGATTGAGCGAATATTGCCTCTTGTAGCTATGGAAGATATTTATATATCAACAAATAAAGATTATAAATCTCTTGTTCTCGAACAACTTCCCTACATACCAAAAGAAAACATTTTATGTGAACCGTATAGCAAAAATACTGCACCATGTATTGGACTTGGAGCTGCACATATATCGAAAAAATACGATGATGCTATTATGATGGTACTACCTTCGGATCACTTAATTAAATATAACAGTATGTTTATTAATACATTAAAAGACGCCAGTGAAATTGCAATTAATAATAGCAATCTTGTTACGGTTGGAATCACTCCTGACTATCCTGAAACTGGATATGGTTATATAAAGTTTAATCCTAATATATGTGAAGGAAGATCCTTTCAGGTAGATAAATTTGTAGAAAAACCCAATTTAGAAATTGCTAAAGAATATTTAGCAACAGAAGAATATTTATGGAACAGTGGGATGTTTGTCTGGAAAGTTTCATCTATATTACTTAAAATGAGAGAACTAATGCCAGAATTATATAGAGGCTTACTCAGGATTCAAGAGTCCATAGGTACTGAGGATGAAGAATTGGTTTTAGAGAAGGAATTTCGTGACTTTAAGTCTATTTCAATTGATTATGGGATCATGGAAAAATCTAAAAATATATATACTCTGCCCGGTACATTTGGATGGGATGATGTTGGTTCTTGGCTCGCTGTTGAACGTATTAAAAAGACAAATGAATATGGTAATGTAGTAGATGGTAATGTTATAACCATAGATTCTAAAAACTGCATTATCGAAGGTGGTAAAAAACTTATTGCAAGTGTTGGTATAGAAGATCTTATCATTGTTGATACAGAAGATGCTACACTTATTTGCGCAAAAGATAGTGCTGGGGATATCAAAAAGATATTAGATAATTTAAAAATATGTAATAGAAATGAATATATTTAACAAAGGAGTTAGAATTATGAAAAATGCATTAATTACAGGTATTACAGGTCAGGACGGGTCATATCTGGCGGAATTACTATTAGAAAAAGGCTATAACGTTTTTGGGATTATGAGGAGAAAAAGCGTAGTTGATTATGGTAATGTTTCACATATAAAAGATAAAATTAATTTTATCTATGCTGATATGACAGATGTAATATCCTTAATAAACGCTATTCGAATTTCTCAAGCAGATGAAGTATATAACTTGGCAGCACAATCATTTGTAGCTACTAGCTGGGAACAACCTTTGGCAACTGCTGATATAGACGCTTTGGGTGTCACTAATATATTAGAAGCAATCAGGACAGTTAAACCGACCGCACGTTTTTATCAAGCATCTACCAGTGAAATGTTTGGGTTAGTACAAGAAATTCCACAACGAGAAAGTACTCCTTTTTACCCCAGAAGTCCTTATGGTGTTGCAAAATTATATGGCCATTGGATTACAAAAAATTATCGCGAAAGCTTTAATTTATATGCTTGTAGTGGTATTCTATTTAACCATGAAAGTGAAAGACGTGGAAAAGAGTTTGTAACACGAAAAATTACAGATGCTGTTGCAAAGATTAAATTAGGTTTGCAGGATCACTTAGAACTCGGAAATATGGATTCTAAGCGTGATTGGGGACATTCAAAAGATTATGTTAAAGCAATGTGGTTAATGCTTCAACAGGAAAATCCGGATGATTATGTTATTGCTACAAATGAGACAAGGACCGTTAGAGAATTTGTAGAAACCGCATTTAAACATGTAGGAATAATTATAGAATGGCAAGGTAAAGGAATAAATGAGGTTGGATTAAATAAAGAAACCGGCAAAATATTAGTTTGTATTAACGAAAAATTTTTCCGTCCAGCAGAAGTTGATATTTTAATTGGTGATCCTTCAAAAGCAGAAAACAAGCTTAAATGGAAGAGGGAAATTTCATTTGCTGAATTAGTTGAAAGAATGGTGTTAAATGATCTAGAATTGAATAGAAGGAATTTAGATTAAAAATTAATTCAAATATAGATAAAGGCTGAATGGCTGGAAATTAAATTTGCCGATCAATCAGCCTTTATCATTCCTATAATGTATTTTTTGGGGGGCATGTCAAGTATCGACGAAAAAAATGCAGGTCTTTTTAGAATAAACAATATTAAATAGATGACACAATAGCAAAAAAATGTGTATCTGTCCACCGATTACATTCTGGAGGATAAATATCTTCTACGGATTCTATTTTATAACCAATTTTCTTTAGTATATTCTGTTCTTTTTCAATAAATCTATATTGTGCAAAGTAATCTTTCTGTAACTCTTTCGAAAAACCATTTATGGTAACATCCTCTTTTAATCCAAATTGATTCTTGACAATAAGTCGCCCACCATTTTTCAAATTTTTCTTAAATTTCATATATATTATTTCGACTTCATTCTCATCAAGATAATGCATAACGCCAAATAAGGAGATGATGTCAAACTTTTTTTCAGTTTCCCACTTAAAGAAATCTGCATTAACTATTTCGATATTAGGAGAATTAACTATATAGTTGGAGAATTTTTCAAATGGCTCAACTGCTATAATTGACTTTACTCTACTATACAATTTATTAATTATTAAACCGGTACCACTACCCAAATCTAATATCTCTGTATTTTCATTTGAATATTTCATAATAAAATTAGCATCCATTTCCGTAAAATCTGAATTCTTCGCTAACTTTAAAGAGTTCTGATTACAATTAGATTCAGCCATTTCTTTATAGAAACTAAGTGCCTTTTCATTCATGATTTGCTATCTCCACAATTGCTTTCTTTAAAATTTCTAAGGAATCAATTACGTTTGTGTCCCAGTAATCAACGCGTATATCTGTACAACCGGCTATTACTATATCTGCACCTTTGTTTAATAAATACTCCTTCACTTCACTAAATAATTTATTAGGTCGTTCATTACTATCATCATTTTCAAATCGATTCAAATTCTTAATATTACAGATTCCTTTCGTTACCATCCTTTGATAATACTCATCAGGATAAATAATAGATATATCCTGGATCACTTTTTGAAGATAGTCATCATATATTTTATGTTTGACACAACCATCACTAGCCATTATTCCAATTTTCTTTTTTCCGGTTGCTTTTATTTCTATCGCAACTAATTCAATTAGATTAATAAATTCAATACCCACGTGTTTTTCAATCTCATCAATTGCATAATGAGCAGTATTACAACACATGCACAATTTCGTTGCCCCACAAGCCTTAAGCTTTTTTCCTACTTCTATATAATCTGGTATAAAGCTTTCCCCTCTTCCCTCTAAATACATGCTTCTCGAGGGTGCTTGCGTTGCCTGCCATATTATCATTTCTGGATGATGAGCGTCCCTATACGCTCCATTTTTTGTATATTCCAGTTCAACAAGTTCACACAATTTATTTGTAGCGGCGACGCCGTTGCCCCCTATAACCCCTATCATTTCTTTCATTTTTACATATACCATTCTTTCACAATATTCACAGCTCTTTGATAATCATCATATGTATCTATATCACAAGCTCTTATTTTAATGCCCCGGATAGGTAAATAATTTTCTAATTGATTAAATACGTTCCCTGAATTATATTTTACTTTATTTCGTTTAATGCAAGCCGGTCCTGTCCATTCATAATCACCATTTTCTCTTGAAAATGCTAAAACATCACCTATTGAATTTACTTTTACATATACGGCATCGTCTGACATTTTATCAGCATAAGCGATATATTCACCTTCTGTGTCTAATAATACCCTCATATCTTCAGGATGAACTATCAAATCTCCGTCATACTCAATTACATATTCATTTGCATGGTGCGCTCCTAAATAGAAGCTTGCTCCAGTTTTAGTTTCAAAATAATTGTGGTTATACGCAAAGATAACATCTTTTCGATATTTTAATACTTCATTAATAACATCATTGGCTTGAAACCCAACTACAATTCGGACGTCTTCAACATCTTTAAACATATCAAGCTGCCATGAGATAAGGGGCCTACCTTCTATATTAATCAAAGCTTTTGTAGTAGCTAATCCTAGTCTCGATCCAATACCTGCACAGCTTATAATAACTGACTTAATTGACGACATAATGCTTCCTCCGAAAAAACTAAATAATCTGCTACAGACAATAAACTTTCTGACGGGTAGCGTATTAAACCTGTCGCAATTGATACATCCGCTAATCTCATGCCTTCCATATCATTATTGCCACCACCAATATATACGACAAGATCTCCTGCACTTTTATAGCGTTCAACAATGCTTTCTTTTTTCAGGATATGAGTAATTTTTTTTACCTGATTGTCCTCAACGGCAGCATCAGAACAGTAATAAGTACACCCTATTTCATCCAGTAATTTTTTACACCAACACTCCAGATTACTTGTAGCAATAACACAGTTTTCTTTATGTAATCTTATGAAATCGAGTACTTTAGAATATAATTTTGCTTCTTTTAGAATTTCAGCTATTTCATCAATAGGTAACTTTGATAAAATAAATACCCGTCTTATAAAGGACTCAAAAAATGGGATATTTCCTTTCAACGTTTCTCTGGTAAGGCTCTCCATTTCGTCAGCTACATTAAAATAACTAGCTATTTTGGTTAATGTTTCTTCAGTAGTAACTGTTCCATCCAAATCAAAAATGAACTTAACCATTAGTACCTCCTTTTACCTTAATACCACGATATCGTTCTATATAATTATTATTTATTAAAGCTATCGCTTAAATATTTGTAAATATATTCCGATGCAAGTAGTCCATTATTAAAATTTAAATATTTATTATAAATTTTTCCCCGAACTTCTTTCATACTATCATTTTTCTCAACTAATACCTTATCTATGAAATTTTCTATCTCATCAAAATTATTACCATCTGTTTGGTAATGACTTTCTTTTATTGTCATACCAAAATCATTAAATGTATTATATGAACTTGTTAAAAATAGACATGGTTTCTGAGTAAATAAATATTCTGCCAAAAATGAAACACTATCTAAAATCATAGCATCTGATGTCTTAAATATATCAATATAGTTACCGTCTTGTATTGTTCTGGCATTTGGTAATTCATCCCATTTATTAATATAATCTTCATATTCTTCATTATTTTTGAATACACCAGTATAAATACTATGATTCTTTAGCAGGGAATGGGGTTTTACTATCCATGATATTTCCGGTCTGCTTTTTGCCAACTCATAAAAAAACATAAAGTTCTTATGGAATGTACCAAAAGAAGATGATTCTTCAAAGATAGAGTGGTGTGGTGCCCAAATAACTTTAATTATTTCATCCGGATTACTATTCATTTTGTGAATCTTCCATATTTGATCTATCATTTTTGTTTTTGAATCATCTAAAAATTGATCCATCTTTACATATCCACTGCATTCAACATTTATGTCCTCAATCTTTGAATGCTCTTTTGCCATTTTTTTGTGCAATGGAGTCTCACAAAATATTTTCCAAAATAAATGATGAGATTTTTGATTAAACTGCCTTTCATATTCATTAACTATCATATAACCATAAGGTATGTAAACATTTAATACATCGAGATGTATCGAATCAATTCTAAAGTTAAGCGGTATGTGTACTGTATGAGGTGTGAGATGAAATATTACATCTGGAGCTCCAGCTTCTTCATAAGTTAAATATTTTTTATTTTCTAAATGATAGGATTTAATATATTTATATTTCTTCTTATCAAAGAAATCACAAGTGGAACGATATTCATCATCAATTATTCTCCTATCATTTCCATATTCAAATGGAACCACAATAATATATGTATCAAAACTATCATTCAAAGCCAATTTTTTAAATAATGAGTCACAAGACCATGTTGATGACAATGGAGACAGAAAGGCTATTTTAATTTTAGATTTATTTTTAATAACTTCAATATTATACTGGTAAATGTCTGATGTGATTTTCTTAAAGGCTTCCAAACCAATTTGCTCATTAGTTTCCAATATTCCATGCAGACACTCATAGCTAAATCTACCCATATTACTAAAATCATTAGCTTCCTTTCCCAAAATATAACTATTTAATAATAATATAGTTTCGTGACTTTTTACTATGTCTTTTTCATATTGTTTGATTTGTATTTCTTGTTTTTGATTTTTTTCTCTGTATTGATTTATTTGTAACTCTTGTTCTAGATTTTTCTCTGCAAATTGGACCATTTGTTGATCTTTCGTTTCACATATTTTAACATACTCAATCATTTTTTCTTCATTTATATTATTTAATTCTTTTAAACTTATTATTTCATTCTCTTGCTTTTGTCCAATTTCTTTTAGTTGTTTAATTTCCTCTTCGTTTCTTTGTTTGTTTTCTAGAAGCTGTTCACAATCTGATATTATTGAGCAAAAATGTAAATAAGTATTCTTAAATAAGTGTGATAGGATAAAACTTTCAATTTTATGTTTTAATTTCTTCAATTCTTTTTTTCACCTCAAAACAAGACATAAATCTGCCAATTATATTATTAATAATTTATTTTAGAAGTTGTCGCCTTTAATCCATTCATTTTTTATATCATTTAAATTTAGGTTTTATTTATAACCTTTACTCTAGCTAATTATTTTCCAAATAATTGATACACCTTTACTGAGGTTCAATCCATAATTCCCACATGAAAATGGCTGTACCATTTAAGTTAAATTCATTAGTAACCTTCATCTTATGTATGCATAACATATTACGATTACTCGTATTTATAAATATAATATCAGGAACAGACTCTATTAATTTTTTGTTATCAATGATAGCCTTTTATGATATTGACCAAAATCAAATATAAAGCATTGCATAATTCACTAAGAAAAGTTCTATATTTGTGTCTTATTCAATAATAATCTCTCTTTCGAATTAACAAGAATCCCAATCACTATTGGTCTATTCTCTTAAATACATAAAATCTCTGTCCAATATAATTAAGACCAGTAAATAATATCATACCAAAGAACATTGATATTTGTTCTATTATTAAAACATTTGTTTTATTTAGTATTAATCCTATAAGAGGCTTTGCCAAGCCGTATGCTATCAAATAGCATATAATTATATTTAATGAAAATTTAAAACATGCTTTTAATATCGGTGCCTTATTTTTAAATGTATAATTCTTATTCAAAACAAAACTAAAAATACCCCCTAGTATATATGCAATTGCAGAAGCACTCCAATAGTCGAATCTTCCTAAATTATACAGTGAAAACATAATAATCGCACTGAAAACAGTATTAAAAATTCCAACAAAAATAAACTTTATCAGTTTAATATCAAAAACATTTTTCATTTCTACTCCAGATGAATATAATATTTTTATTGTTATATATAAACTTAAGACAATTTTTAATATTAATTTATATTTTTATTATCAAAGTTATATCTTTCCTCTTCTATTACCAAAGGCCTATCCATAACCCTAGTATTAATATTTAATATATATTCACCCACTAGACCAATAAAGAATAGCTGAATTGAGCCCATTAGAAAGATACCTGTTATTATTGCTGCTGTTCCAACATCGAAATACTGCCAGTTTAATAATTTTAAAATTATCGTTACTATACCTACCAAAAAAGAGATTATAGCAATCCCAAAACCGATAATGGTAGCACAACGCATTACTACTTTTGAATATGAAGTTATTCCTAGCATTGCTACATCATATAATTTAAAAAAACTAAATCCAGTTTTTCCATATTTTCTTTTTTCTTGTTCATATGATATTTCATATCGTTCATACCCTAATTCTGCTACAATACCTCTTAAATATGGCATTGGATCATTTAAATTACGTAGAACGTCAATAAAATCTTTATCATACAACCCAAACCCGGTGAATTGTTCAATATGATCAATTTCTCCAATTTTATTTATTAATTTATAATATATACTTCTTATGCTATACATAAATCTATTTTCTTTACTTCTTTTTTTAATACCAACAACTATTTTATAACCCTTTTCCCATTCCTTCAAAAAATCAATAATAATTTCCGGTGGATCTTGCATATCACAAAATAAAAGGACGGTGCAATCACCAGTAGATTGAAGTAGTCCATAATATGTAGACCTAGTAAAACCAAAATTTTTAGCATTAAATATCAGCTTTACTTTTGAATTTTTTTCACATAATTGTTTTAAAATTGAACGTGTTCCGTCGGTCGAACAATTGTCTATAAATATTATTTCGAAATCATATTTACCGTTAAATTCACTAATTACATTAGAAACTCTACTATATGCATACAGAATGTTATCTTTTTCATTAAATGTAGGTATTACAATTGAAACTTTTTTCATATGTTTACTCCTATATGATTATACCGAACTTGATTTAATTGATTCATTAATCCATTTCATGGTTCTTTGTATTCCATCAGTAAAAGATATTTCTGTTTTAAATTCAGTGTCTTTTGACAATTGTACAGTACTTAAATCATCTTTTGATAAATAAATTCCATTATACTCATACTTTCCAAATCCTAAATTTATATTGGGATTCACTATTTCTTTAAGTTCTAATAAATACTCCTTTAAAGGAATAGCTCTACCGCTTCCAATAATATAATTCTTATAACTAATACCACGTTCAGCAATATAACGGTAAGCCCTAGCAGCATCAGTAATATAAATAAAATCGTACAATTGATCTGCTTTCGTTAAAGCAGGTTCTTTACCATCAATTAATTTTCGTATAATAGTATTAATTAATCGTGATGATACCTCACCAGGGCCATATGTATTTGTTAGTAACGGCCATAGAAAATCAATACCGACTTTACTTGCTTTTAATTTGCTGTAATAGTGTGCTGTCATTTTTGATATTTTATATGCATTACCTTGATTTGACACTTCTTTTTCTTCTGCCATCTCCTTCGTGCACTCTATTTCTTGTATACTACCCGCCGCAATAAATCTTTTGCAACCTAATTTTTTAGCAACATCCAAAGCTAATAGAGTATTACTTATGTTGCTAACTTGCAAATCATAGTCAGTTTGCATATCACCTGACACACCATCCCAAGCAAAATGAAAAAAATAATCGTAAGTTTTATTAGTTGTTTCATTAATTATATTTAAATTATCTAAATTGCAATTTACTATCTCAATATTACTAAAATCTTTTAATCTATTCATATTACTAGTATTTTCTCTAACAATAGCAAGTACTTCATAGTTATTTTCAACTAATTCTTTGACTAAATAACTACCAATAAAACCTGATGCTCCTGTAACTATGGCTTTTTTCATTATATCACCTATGATTAATCTTTTTTATACGTCTGATAACTAAATAATTTACTATTGATTTATTGAATTAAAGAATCTTTAATTGTCTTAATCATATAATCAACCATAGCATCATTCATTCCAGGATAAACACCTAGCCAAAATGTACTCTTCATAATTCGATCCGTATTATCTAAATTTCCAACTATACGATAGCCAAAACTTGATGATCGCATTTCGTCAAAGCATGGTTGCTTTATTAAATTACCAGCAAATAACATTCTAGTCTGCACACCGCGTTCTTCTAGATATTGTACTATCTTATTTTTATCAATTTCTTTACTACATGTTATTAAAAAACCAAACCAGCTTGGATTTGAGTTTCGACAGGGTATAGGTAAAATTAATTTATCTTCTACATCCTTTAATCCATTTCTGAGACGATCATAGTTATGTCTTCGTCGTTCAATAAAACTTGGAAACTTTTCTAACTGCGCACATCCAATCGCAGCCTGCATATCAGTAGCTTTTAAGTTATATCCGAAATGTGAGTAAACATATTTATGATCATAACCTATAGGTAGCTCACCAAATTGTTTATCAAAGCGATGACCACATAGATTATCATGTCCAGAAGAGCATATACAATCACGCCCCCAATCTCTAAATGATCTAATGCATTTATGTAATATAGGATTATTAGTATAAACTGCCCCCCCCTCTCCCATTGTCATATGATGAGGCGGATAAAA
>JAEZSL010000019.1 GCA_023443925.1 Bacillota bacterium
CGCTAACAATTAAACAGCAGAAATTTTCAAAATTGTCATCAAAGATGAATCCGGAAATACAGAAGATTCAGGCTAAATATAAAGGTAAAAAAGATGAAGCATCTTTAAAGAAACAACAGGCGGAAACTCAGGCAGTTTATCAGAAATATGGTGCAAATCCTACGGCAGGGTGCCTTCCTCTTTTAATTACGTTACCCATCATGTTTGCGTTATACCGTGTAATCTATACGATACCGGCATATGTACATGATATTAACCAAATGTATTCCAACATTGCAGAAGCTTTAAGAGGAACTACCGGCTATGTGGACATATTATCAGAGCTGGCCACCAAAGTAGGTCTAAAGCCTTCTTCTTATGGTGAAATTGCAAATGACGGTATTATTTCCGTTAATCATGTTATTGATATTTTAAATAAGTTTAAATCTGCGGAATGGGCAGAATTAACGAGTAATTTTCCGACCTTACAGTCAGTTATAGATCCTAATTATGCAGAAATTTTAAGGGTGAATCGGTTTATCGGCGGTTTAAATATTCTTGATGCACCCGGATATACCTTCCCTGGAATACTTATTCCAATTCTTGCTGCTGCCTTACAGTTTGTTCAGGGAAAACAGACCCAGGCTTTAAGTGCGAATTCAGTTGATAAAGATAACCCCATGAGTTCAACCATGAATGCAATGAATACGGTTATGCCTATAATGTCAGGTATATTCTGTATCATGCTTCCTATCGGTGTCGGCCTTTACTGGGTTGCAGGTAGTGTGTTTGCTATTATCCAGCAGTTTGTAATCAATAAATACATGGATAAGGTAGATGTAGATGCATTAATCGAAAAGAATGTAATGAAAGCGAATAAACGTAAAGCGAAGCTTGGAATTGATCCCAATGCTTCCATGGAATCCTTGGCCAAGAAACAAACCAGATCACTTGAAATTGAAACGGAAAATAATGAAAATAAAGAAACTTCAACGACGGGTTATGCAAATTCTGTGAAAAAGAACTATGAACCTTCCGATTACAAGAAGAGCGAAGTATCGCATAAAGCCGGCAGTATAGCCGCAAATGCGCACCTTCTTAGTAACAGGAATAATAATAAGGGGGACAAGTAAGTATGGAATGGTTAGAAATTACTGCTAAAACGGTAGATGAAGCATTGACGGAAGCTTTAATCAAATTACAGACAACCAGTGACCGGGTTGATTATGAAGTAATAGAAAAAGAAAGCAGTGGTTTTTTAGGTTTATTTAATAAACCTGCCAAAATTCGTGCTAAGTTAAAAGACAGCGTAGATAATGTGGCAAAGGATTTCCTGACTAAGGTATTTAAGGCCATGAATATTGATGCTAAATTAGAGGTTGAATATAATGAAGAAGCAGCTTCAATTGACATTAATATAGTTGGAGAAGATATGGGAGTTTTAATCGGTAAACGTGGACAAACTCTGGATTCACTTCAATATCTGGTAAGTCTGGTTTTAAACAAAGAAAGTGAAAATTATCTGAAGGTAAAATTAGATACGGAAAATTACCGCCAGAGAAGAAAAGAAACCCTTGAGAATTTAGGTAAAAACATTGCTTATAAAGTGAAACGAACCAAAAAGCCGGTTTCATTAGAGCCTATGAATCCTTATGAAAGAAGAATTATTCATTCTGTTTTACAGAATGATAAATTTGTTGAAACTCATAGTGAAGGCGAAGAACCATTTAGAAGAGTCGTTGTTACCTTGAAAAAAGGAGCTATGAACAGAGAATATAAATACAATATCCACAGTAAATACTCTCACAGTGACAGGAGCAGCAGGGATAACGGCGGTAACCATAATAGAAACAGGGAATATAGTCATAAGCATAGTGAAGTGGAATAAAAAAGAGGGTGTATTAAAGATAAATTGCTTTGATACACTCTTTTCTATCATTTATTCCATAACATTTTAGACAGGAGCAGGAAATGAAAACAGATACGATTGCTGCCATTGCTACTGCAATGAATAATGCCGGAATCAGTATCATCCGAATCAGCGGTGAAGATGCACTGAATATTGCGGACAGGATATTTAAAAGCAGGTCCGGTGATAAGCAGGTCTCACTTATGCCCAGTCATACCATCCATTATGGGTATATTGTGGATAAAGAGGTCATAATTGATGAAGTGATGTTATTAATTATGAAAGGACCAAAAAGTTATACCAAAGAAGATGTGATAGAAATAGACTGTCACGGCGGAATTGTAGTAACAAAAAGAATACTGGAAACCGTTTTGAAATACGGAGCCAGAGCCGCAGAACCGGGTGAGTTCACGAAAAGAGCTTTTTTAAACGGAAGAATCGATCTTTCCCAGGCCGAAGCAGTCAGTGATATAATAAATGCTAAAAATGAAATTGCTTTGAAAAATTCTATCAGTCAGTTAAGAGGTAATGTATTAAATAAAATAAAAGATATAAGAAATAGTATTATTCATGACCTGGCATTTATTGAAGCTGCACTGGATGATCCGGAGCATATATCCCTGGATCGTTTTGCAGAGGAATTAGAAAAACATATAGATGAAAGTCTTACTGAACTTCAGGTTTTATTAAAGTCTTCTGAAAATGGAAGATTGATTAAAGAAGGAATCAAAACTGTCATACTGGGGAAACCCAATGCAGGTAAATCCTCCTTATTAAATATTCTGGTAGGGTCAGATCGGGCAATTGTGACCGATATTGCTGGAACCACCAGAGATACACTGGAAGAAACCATCCAGCTTGGCAATATAACTTTGAATATCATTGATACGGCAGGAATTCGTCTTACGGAGGATGTGGTTGAAAAGATCGGTGTGGATAAAGCAAAACAGTCTGCTAAAGATGCCGACTTAATTATATTTGTAACGGATGCATCTACGGAGCTGGATGAAAATGATCATGAAATTATGGAAATTATTCAGGATAAAAAAGCAGTTGTATTAATGAATAAAACTGATCTGGATATAAAACTGCAAAATGAACAGATTGAAGCATTAACCGGTAAAGAAGTAATACCTGTTTCGGCTAAAGAAAATACCGGTATTGATTTACTTGAAAACTGGATTACAGAACAATTTTTCAGCGGAAACTTGGATTTTAACGATGAAATTTACATTACGAATATCAGACAGAAAGAAGCCATCTCCGAGAGTATAAAAAGTCTTAATATGGTTAAGAAAAGTATTGAAGATGAGATGCCGGAAGATTTTTATTCCATAGATTTAATGAATGCCTATGAAGTTTTGGGTGGAATAATCGGCGAGGCGGTGGATGAAGATCTGGTCAATACGATCTTTAGAGAATTTTGTATGGGTAAATAATTAAATGAAATTAATATTATTATTTTGGATTTTTTAACTACTTAAATTTAACTTTTATTAAAGCCTTAAGTTTAAGTTCAGATATAGAGGAGGATATAATGTCATATACTTATGAAACATATGATATTGTAGTTGTCGGCGCGGGACATGCCGGCTGTGAAGCTGCATTGGCATGTGCAAGGTTATCACTTAATACATTAATTGTTACTATTAGTATGGATAGTATTGCTTTAATGCCTTGTAATCCGAATATAGGGGGAACCTCAAAAGGACATTTGGTCAGGGAAATAGATGCACTGGGTGGAGAAATGGGTAAGAACATTGACAAGACTTATATTCAGTCGAAGATGTTAAACATATCAAAAGGTCCCGCGGTACACTCCCTGCGTGCACAGGCAGATAAGCTGGATTACAGCAGATCCATGAGAAAGATACTTGAAAATACACCCAATCTCACTTTGAAACAGGCTGAGGTTGCAGAAATTCTGGCTGAAGAAGGTAAAGTTTTGGGGATAAAAACATATTCCGGTGGAATTTATCCTTGTAAGGCAGTGGTTTTGTGTACAGGCACTTATTTAAATGCCAGATGTATATACGGTGATGTAAGTAACCATACCGGGCCTAACGGATTGCAGGCAGCCAGATACTTAACTGATTCCCTGAAAGCTCTGGGTATTGAGATGTATCGTTTTAAGACAGGCACACCTGCCCGAATTGATAGAAGATCTATTGATTTTAGTAAAATGGAGGAGCAATTTGGAGATGATGAAATTGTACCTTTTTCTTTTACCAACTCTGTTGAAGATATTAAAAAAGAGCAGGTTTCCTGCTGGCTGACTTATACCAATGAGAATACCCATAATATAATTCGGGAAAATATAGACCGATCACCCTTATATTCCGGCAATATTAAAGGAACCGGTCCCAGATATTGTCCGTCTATTGAAGATAAAGTGGTTAAATTTGCGGATAAAGTAAGGCATCAGGTATTTATTGAACCGGAGGGAAATTACACAAATGAAATGTATGTGGGTGGAATGTCCAGTTCCCTTCCGGAGGATGTACAATATCAGATGTACCGGAGCGTGGCCGGTCTTGAGAATGCTAAAATCGTAAGAAATGCTTATGCTATAGAGTATGATTGTATTAATCCAATGCAGTTAAAACCAACACTGGAATTTAAGAAAGTCGATGGCCTTTACAGCGGTGGTCAGTTTAATGGAAGCTCCGGCTACGAAGAAGCTGCCGCCCAGGGATTAATGGCAGGGATAAATGCAGCAATGAAACTACTGGGTAAAGATCAGATAGTACTGGACCGGTCCCAGGCATATATTGGTGTTCTGATAGATGATCTGGTTACAAAAGAAACTCACGAACCTTATAGGATGATGACCTCCAGAGCGGAGTACCGTTTATTACTAAGGCAGGATAATGCTGATTTAAGATTGACAAAAGTAGGCTACCAGGCGGGATTGATTTCAGAGGAGAGATATCAGCATCTATTGCTTAAAGAGCAGCAGATTGAAGAAGAAACGAACCGCCTTAATCATACATTAATTGGTGCTACTCAGGAGGTACAGGAATTACTCGAAAATAATGGCAGTAATATTTTAAAAACCGGTACCACGCTGGGTGAATTGATAAGACGTCCGGAACTTAGTTATGAACAGATCGGGCCAATTGATAAAAACCGAAGTTCATTACCTAAGAATGTTATAGAGCAGGTTAATATTAATATTAAGTATGAAGGTTATATACAAAGGCAGCTTCATCAGGTACAGCAGTTTAAGAAATTGGAGAGTAAGATCATTCCGAAGGAACTGGATTATACTAATGTTCCAAGTCTGCGAATAGAGGCAAAACAAAAACTGATACAAATAAAACCCATGTCCGTAGGACAGGCTTCCAGAATATCAGGTGTATCTCCGGCGGATATCTCTGTACTTTTGATTTACCTGGAGCATTATAATAGAAGCAATAAAATCAATAGTTAATAAAAAAAATAAATTTTGCTGCAGTATATGTAGATAAAAAGATTTTAAATGCTCTAGAGTATGAGCGGGAATGGGGAAGCATATGAGTTACCAGGAGGTATTTAATCCATTATTGAAGGAATTGAATATAGATCTTTCCTCTTTGCAGACTGAACAGTTTTTGAAATATTATGAGCTGCTAATAGAAAAAAATAAAGTTATGAATCTGACAGCTATCACGGAATTTAATGAGGTTTTAAGGAAACATTTTATTGATAGCCTTACAATAACCAGAGTTTTTGATATGAGTCAAAATGTAAGGTTATTGGATATGGGAACGGGAGCTGGGTTTCCGGGGATACCGTTAAAAATTGTTTTTCCGGATATTAAAATTGTTTTACTGGATTCACTTAAAAAAAGAGTTAATTTTTTAAATGAAGTTATCTGCGAATTAGGACTTAAAGATATTGAGGCTGTTCATGGCCGTGCTGAAGATTTTGCCATAAAAACAGGATATCGTGAAAGTTTTGATCTTTGTGTATCCAGAGCCGTTGCAAGGTTGGCAACACTGGCAGAATATTGTATGCCTTATGTTAAGATTAATGGTTATTTTATTCCCTACAAAGCAGGCAATCTGCAAGATGAACTGGAAGAATCCAAAAAGGCTATAAAAGTTTTTGGTGGCAGTCTTGAAAAGGTGGATAGTTTTCAATTACCTGGAACTAATATAGAAAGAACTTTAATTAAAATAAAAAAAGAATATTCAACTCCAAAAATATATCCACGAAGTGCAGGAAAACCTTCAAAAGAACCAATTGTATAAATATAATTTTATAGTGTCAATTATCTTTGTAGTTTAAAAAAAAAAGTGATATTTGTGTTTGATTTAAACTATTAGGGTAACTGACACTTTATGTTATTAGGCTCTAACGACATAAAAGTCAAAAATATTACAAAAAATTATATTATATTTTAAAAAAGGACAAATTAATTATATATTTTTATATATGATATATGGTAAAATATGAATAGTATTATAATAATTATAAGTAGGGGTAAAAAATGATTCAGGGAAAATTTTTATATTACGGGGATGACTTGTCAGATGTTATAAATATAAGAAGACAAGTATTTGTTGTGGAACAGGGTGTTTCCGAAGAAGAAGAGTTCGATGAATATGATGACTTGTCGGTACATGCTTTAGTTTATGACAATACCAATGAAAAGAGACCTGTTGCTACCGGAAGAGTTTATCATGACGGAACTTCTTACAGAGTCGGGAGGATAGCTGTATTAAAGGAGGAGAGAGGTAAGTACTATGGTGATTTTATTGTACGACTTCTGGTTAACAAAGCTTTTTCATCCGGTGCTGAAGAAGTAGTTATAAGTGCACAGACGAAAGCAATCCCTTTCTATGAAAAAATTGGTTTTGTAACATATGGAGAATGTTTTTATGAGGCGGGTATTGAACATATTTTAATGAAAGTTAAGCTAAATACCATATGTAAGAAATGTGAAAAAAAATAACTATTTTAAGTTGATTTATTAAAAATAATTTTTAATTGGCAAATTGGGCTTTAAAAAATGCAAATTATGTTA
The DNA here is from genome assembly GCA_023443925.1 of Bacillota bacterium. Next base: position 6,900 of record JAEZSL010000019.1, read on the forward strand.
TATTATATAGTTAAAAAATAGGGAGAGTTACATTATTATGATTCATCAAGATGATAATATGGGGTTCATGGAGCAGTTGAGTGATGCTCTTAATTTCTTGAAACAAAATGAAGAGCAGACCCAGAAAGAGCTTGATCAGATTAATATTACTATCAAGTGTTTAGAAGAGGAATTAAAAGAAATCAATAACAGTCTTACTGTAATTGATAAAAACAATTCTAATGCTGATTTTTTTTCTCCGTCTGTCAAACATGATAAAGATAACCGGGTAAGTTTTTTACTCGCTGAAAAGCAAAATATAGAATCTAAGATTAAAGAAGCTGAAGAGAATTTTCTTTTTTTTATTAATCGTAAAAACAGTTTAGATAATTTAATCAATTGTTTTTATACAATGAAGAGCAATTGTATTGAAGAACCAGGTACCGTACACGAAAGTATTAATTACGGTATAGATAATAAGATCAGTATGGATATGGGGATTGATGTACTGGAAACTCAGGAAAATGAGCGAAAGCGAATTGCCAGGGATCTGCATGATTCAACAGTCCAAAATCTAACCAATATGATGCATAAAACTGAATTATGTACAAGGTTAATCGATATTGATCCGGTTCGGGCTAAGTTGGAACTGCAGACTATGATTAATACAATAAAATCAACCATAAATGATATGCGTAATATAATATTTGGATTGAGGCCTATGTCTTTAGATGATCTAGGGCTGATTGCTACAATCGAAAGATATATAAGAGATTTCAAAAAGAATCATGAAATTGATTTTACTCTTAAGGTCACAAATGAGGAAAAAAGCATATTACCGGTAATTAATTTGACTTTATTCCGTATTGTACAGGAAGCTTCCAGTAATGCCATAAAGCATGGAAAAGCGACAAAAATTGTTATTAATTTAACCTATGAAGAGGAAACCATATTAATGAGTATTGCTGATAACGGCATAGGAATCAGCAGAGATACTTATACGGATAAAAAGGTAAATATGTTTTCCGGATACGGATTATCAATGATGAAAGAACGAGTACTTCTTTTATCGGGTGATTTTAATATAGAATCAAATGAAAATGAAGGAACGAAGATTTTAGTAAAGGTACCACTAAATCATGCAAGGAGGACGTATAAGTAATGGAACCTATTAAAATTGTAATTGCTGATGATCACCGTATGGTAAGGGAAGGAATAAAGCAGTTGCTGGAATTAGAAGGTGATATATCTGTAATAGGGGAAGCTGGAGATGGTGTCACCTGCCTGAATGTCATTGAAGATTTAAATCCTGAGGTTGTTTTACTGGATATTAACATGCCACAAATGAATGGGTTGCAGGTGCTTCAAAAGTTAAAGGAAAATAAATGTTCATCTCGTATATTGATATTAACAATTCATAATGAAATTGAATATTTAATGAAGGCAGTAGATATTGGTGTGGATGGGTATATCCTAAAAGACTCCGAGTCAGATGTTTTAAGAAGGGCTATTTTTGCTGTGAAAAGCGGTGAAAGTTATATTCAGAGTGAACTTGCTGCATTATTAAAAGAAAAATTGGAAAATTCTGATAAAGGAGTTTTGGAAGAGGATAGCATTCTTACAAAAAGGGAGATGGAGGTTCTTCGTTTATTAACAGAAGGTCTTTTTAATAAAGAGATTGCCTACCATTTATCGATTAGTGAAAAGACAGTAAAAAATCATGTTTCAAACATTTTTAAGAAGATTAGTGTTTCAGATAGAACCCAGGCTGCTGTATATGCAATCAGAAATAATATTGTAGAAATATTATAAATAATTGGGACAAGTTTTTAAGGAATGAACGTACAGATCATAATAATGGGATGTACGTTTTTTTAATTTATAGGCTTCGGGGGTCAAAGGTTCAATCTGTACTCTGAATGAATACGAGCGTAATATTTACTATCATAAATATATATATTCAATTTAGCTGCTTTTCCCTCGAACACTATATTTTTACAAACCTCTAACGTCTCATAAATCAAGCCGGCTGGCTTGATTTTTGGCCAGAGTAAACAGCGCGTCAGCACTAGAGGTCTGGAAAACCAGACTCTTTTTTGTTCTTAATATTCCGGAGATCAAAATTAATTATTAAAAAGTCTATGGCCGAACAGCGGAGAAAGATACCGTCAATTGATTTTGCAGAAAAATAATTAGCGGTGACGTATAATTAATCAATTTATTAAAAATGGCATATATGGGTAAAGTAATTTGAGAGATCGCTATGATGTGATGAGAAACATATCTATCTAGCGATTCAGTTAAGTAACTTTTTTTATGTTTCACGTGAAACAAATATAAAACAATGTCGGAAAGTATAGATATATAAATAAATTAATGGTATAATTAGTTGATTGCAAGGATTTCTGTATCACTTCTTAGTAAAGGGGGAATAAAATGGGACGTATTATAGCTGTGGCTAACCAAAAAGGTGGTGTAGGTAAAACTACTACCACAATAAATTTGTCTGCTTGTTTAGCTGAAAAGGGAAAAAAGGTTTTAACTATAGATATTGATCCACAAGGTAATACTTCCAGCGGATTAGGTATTGACAAAAATAACCTAGAAAATACAATTTATGAATTAATGATTGGTGAGTGTAAAATGGAAGATTGTTTATTGGTTAATATTATAGATAATCTGTCATTAATACCATCCAATGTGAATTTGGCCGGTGCGGAGATAGAATTAATCGGAATAGAGGAAAAAGAATATATTTTAAAAAAGGAAATTGATAAGATTAAAAATAATTACGATTATCTAATCATAGATTGCCCACCATCATTAAATACGTTAACTGTGAATGCAATGACTACAGCAGATACGGTATTAGTACCAATTCAATGTGAATATTATGCATTGGAGGGTCTGTCTCAATTAATACATACTATTAATTTAGTAAAGCAAAGATTAAATCCTAACTTAGATATAGAAGGCGTGGTTTTTACAATGTTCGATGCTCGGACAAACTTATCATTACAAGTTGTAGAAAATGTTAAATCTAATTTGAAACAAACAATCTATAAGTCAATTATTCCCCGAAATGTTAGATTAGCTGAAGCACCAAGTCATGGATTACCTATAAATTTATATGATCCCAAATCTGCAGGTGCAGAAGGATATAGAGATTTGGCCGACGAGGTAATTGAAAAAGTTTTTTAATACATAAAGTATGAAACTTTATTTTATTTAATTTGTTATCAAAAGCATATCATCAGAAATAATTTGAATGTTTTTGTTGCTTTTTTAGCGTTATCTTATAGATATTCAAATGAGATGTGCTGTTTATCTCTATATTAATAGTTAATTATGAATTTATATAGTTAATTGAATACGATATTTTATTGATAGTTAATTTATGGTTTTAGCTGCCCTCCAGGCAAAAAGCTCTGAAAGTGTATTTATAGTATAATGATACTATAGGGGTGTCCTGTAATTATTTACTTATTTAGACTTATGAAAGGAATTTTATTATATGGCAACAGTAAAAAAGGGTTTAGGAAAAGGTTTGGATTCCATGATTCCAGAAAAGGTTGAGAAGATTAAACCTGAAACCTCAAAAATGCAGGAAGAGAATGTTTCACGTGAAACATTAATAAATATTAACGAAATAGAACCTAATAAAGATCAACCCAGAAAAAACTTTGATGAGGATACTATTCAAGAATTGGCTGATTCCATAAAACAATACGGGATTATCCAACCTTTAATTCTACAAAAAAGAGATAATTATTATGTTATTGTAGCAGGTGAAAGAAGATGGCGGGCCGCAAAAGTGGCTGGCTTAAAGAAAATACCGGCGATAATAAAAGACTATTCTCCGCAGGAAATCATGGAAATTGCTCTCATTGAGAACTTACAAAGAGAGGATTTAAATCCCATTGAAGAAGCTATTGCATTCCAGAATTTAATTAAAGAGTTCAATTTAAAACAGGACGAGGTTGCAGAGCGAGTATCAAAAAGCAGAGTAGCAGTTACAAATTCAATGCGTTTATTAAAACTTGATTTGAGGGTCCAACAGATGCTGATTGACGGCATGATATCCAGTGGACATGCCAGGACGCTTTTGGCTATTGAAGATTCGGAATTGCAGTATCAAGTTGCATTGAAAGTTTTTGATGAGAAACTGAGTGTTAGAGAAACAGAAAAGCTCATAAAAAGTATATTAAGTGAGAAAGAAGAAATAAAAAAAGAAGCAGCTATTACTAAAGAAGATTCCTTTATTTATAGAGATTTAGAAGAAAAAATGAAAAAAATTATTGGTGCTAAAGTATGTATTAAGAAAAAAGCAAACAATAATGGAAGAATAGAAATCGAATATTATTCAACCGAAGAATTAGAAAGAATAATTGAATTATTTGAATCAATTAATTAAAGGAGAAAATGTACAAATGCAAATATTTGAAGCTTTAGGTTTAGATGCAGGTTATATACTATTAGGTGTCGCTGGGTTTTGTCTCATATTATTAATATTAATCATCGTGTTGATGGTCAAAATAAGTAAAATAAATAAAAAATATAAACGGTTTATGGGTGGAGAGAACGCCAAGAGTTTAGAAAGCCAGTTTATTACCCGATTTGCTGAATTAGATGACTTGAAACTGGAAAGTAAAAAAATGAAAAGCAAAATTGATAAAATAAGTGAAAACTTACTTCTAACCTATCAAAAAATAGGTATTGTAAAATATGATGCATTTAAAGAAATGGGTGGTAAATTAAGTTTTGCCATGGCACTTTTAAACGACAATAATGATGGTTTTATACTAAATTCTATGCATTCCAGTAGGGAAGGCTGTTATACTTATATAAAAGAAATTATTAAAGGCGAAGCCTTTGTTGTACTGGCAGAAGAAGAAAGACTGGCATTGCAGGAAGCTAAAAAAACCGGTAATTATATGGAATAAATCTATTTAATTGAGTTATGCACATAGTGAATAAAGAGGATATTAATATCATATAGAACGCTATTATATATCATCTATCACATGGTGTTATGTTATATAGTAATACAAACAAATAGTAATACAAAGGCATAGTAATACAAAGGCATAGTAATACAAACGCAAGCAATACAAGCATATAGCAATATAAGCACATAGCAATACAAACACATAGCAATACAAGCACGTAAGTAATACAAGCAAATAGTAATACAGACACATAGTAATACAGCAAGTATCAATACAAGCAAATAATACAAACACATAGTAATATAGCAAACCACTTAAAGTCCGCTTAGTTCAAATATGAAAGCGGACTTTTCGAATTATATTGATTACTACAGTTTATATAACACATTTATAGATGTCTAAGTAGTTGTTTAGTAAAAAGACCAAGGTATTCTTGAAGGTTTAATTGCTTATTCATAAGATAAATTTTAATGAAAATCTAAAATTATAGTCTTGTTTTTATTGTATGATATCCGATGTTAAGTATCAATTAATTTAATTACTAAAATTATATTATCAATAAATAAGAATAGATGAAGGGAAATACGCAATACAGAAAAGTGAAAGACACCTTTATAGTGCAGCTATCAAAACGTATTACTATTTCATATCATTATTCTTCTTTATCAATACATGCCATAGATCATCACCTACAAATCCACATTTACGATAGAGTGTTTCTGGATTAGTTTTATTATTTATCATACCAGATACAGTTACAAAATCTGCTTTACCACGTAAATATTTTAAACTATTATTTATTAATAAAGAAGCTAAGCCTGATCTTCGGTATTCCGGTAAGACTTGCATCCATTCAATAATCGCTTCTTTCGTTACTTTATCATAATCTATTATGATAGCTCCAACCATGATATCATTTGTAAAAATTGCAGTCCATAAATCAGGTGTATAAACTTCTGTATTTGTCCATTCTTTGACCTGATCTAAATCCACTTTAATATCAAGATGCATATAAGATTTGTTAATTAATTCTACCAATTGAGAGAACTGTGTTTCTTTTATTGGAGTAATATAAAACTCCGGCTTCAATACAGTTTTATTAACAGATGTTAAATTATGTTTTAACCGAAAGTATTCTGTATCAGTATATTCATGCAATATGTCAATAAAAAAATCATTATCATGTAATATTCTTATATGCTCCGGTATAGTGATTTTTTGTGCTTTCCAGTAGGGGATAGATAAAAGTCCACATGGATTTTTTAAATATTCTTGAACTGTCATGAGTATTTACCTCGAAATATATACTTTTCATCAATTGTAGTTTTTTAATGTATTTACAATATATATAATACACTCATTTTTAAACTTATGCTACCAGATTTATACAGAATAACCTTATGATATTTAAATACATTGTTTTAAAGCGAATTACATAGTTTTTAATATAAAATAGTATATATCTTAAAGCATAACTAACTTCATGTTAAAGCAAAATAACATTGCTCTCAAAAAAAACTATTATTAATAATAAAAAAGCATATATATTTTAGATACATATAAATGAAAAGACTAATCCCCTGTTATGCTGGGGAGAAAAGTGTAAGTAGAAAAGGTAAATGTAAATTGGTAAGGATATAACAAAAAACTTGATTGTAGACTTAGAGCAGTTTTAAAGGATATGAGTAACTAAAGAATTGCAATTACAAAAACATAAAAAAGACTGGAATATTTAGCTTATTCCAGTCTTTCTAAATGAAATTTAGAGTATTAAATTAGTAGTATTAATTACTGATTTGATTTTAAACTATATTCTACACAAGATAGATATTTATTCTCCTATATTACAGCTATAATTACTTTTTAGCCGGAACATTACCTTTTCCATAATATGCAGTCAGATACAGTTCTTCTAACTCAGATACTAAAGGAAGTCTGGGATTCGCTGTAGTACACTGATCACCAAAGGCTAAGTCTGCAAGAGGACCAACTTTTGTTAAGAAATTCTTCTCGTCAATACCATATTCGCTTAATGTAGCAGGTATATCAAGGAAAGCATTCAATTTTTCAATTTCAGTTGCCAGGATTTCAACAGCATCGTCATTGTTCTTTGGTTTAAATCCAAGTTTATTCATTAAGGAGAAAATCTTGTCTCCAACAATATAGCTATCATATTTTGGCCAGGAAGTGAACTTAGTAGGGCAGGAGGTACCATTGTAACGTACAACATGAGGTAAAAGTATTGCATTAGCACATCCGTGAGGAATGTGGTATTCACCGCCTAATTTATGAGCAAGAGAATGGTTAATACCTAAGAATGCGTTAGTAAAAGCCATACCTGCTATGGTAGAAGCATTATGCATCTTTTCACGTGCTAAAGGATCTTTTTCTCCAAACTCGTAGGATTTCTTTAAATACTGGAATACCATTTCTATAGCATGAATTGCAAGTGCATCAGTGTAATCAGAAGCGAGTATAGAGATATAAGCTTCTATTGCATGTGTTAAAACGTCCATACCGGTCCATGCTGTTGATTTTTTAGGAACGGTCATTACAAAGTCAGGATCGATAATTGCAACATCAGGTGTTAATTCATAGTCGGCCAGAGGATACTTTTTATTCTCTACTTTGTCAGAAATTACAGCAAAGGATGTAACTTCAGAACCGGTACCGGAAGTAGTAGGAATCGCTACCAATTTTGCTTTTTTGCCTAACTGAGGGAACTTGTAAGTTCTCTTTCTAATATCTAAGAATTTTAAGGACATATTCTTAAAGTCGGCTTCCGGATTCTCATAGAATAACCACATACCTTTTGCAGCATCAATAGCAGATCCACCGCCAAGTGCGATGATAACATCAGGATTGAACTTATTCATGGAGTCTACACCCTTCATGATTGTTTCCAAAGAAGGATCCGGCTCTACCTGATCAAAGATTTCACAGTGAACATACTCTTCACGTTTTCTTAACTGGTATAATACTTTATTTACATAGCCTAACTGAGTCATAGAAGGATCTGTTACGATAAAAGCTTTCGTGATATTAGGCATTTTGGCCAGGTAAGCAGTTGATCCGGACTCAAAAAATATCTTATTGGGAACTTTAAACCATTGCATATTATTTCTCCTCTTAGCCACACGTTTCACATTTACAAGGTCAACTGCAGATACATTGTGTGTCGTAGAGTTTCCGCCGTAAGAACCGCAGCCTAAGGTTAAGGAAGGCATATTGGTATTATAAATATCACCGATTGCTCCATGGGTTGAAGGAGAATTGACTATGATACGTCCGGTCTTCATTCGGTTGGAGAATTCCTGTATAACGGTAGAATCAGTAGAGTGCAATACGGATGAATGACCCATACCGCCGTTTGCTAACATCTTTTCACATAAAACCATGCCGTCTTCCACATCTTTTGCTTTCACAACTGCTAATACAGGGGATAACTTTTCTATGGAAAGTGGATAATCTACTCCGACTCCTTCAAGTTCTGTGCATAATATCTTAGTATTTTTAGGAACTGTAAATCCAGCTAGGGCTGCGATCTGTTCGGGAGACTGTCCAACGATCTGAGGATTAACGGCTCTTTTTTCTATATTAATTACAACCGGTTCCAGTTTTTTAATTTCTTCCTTTGTTGCGAAATAGCAGCCGGCCTTTTTCATTAAGTCAATTACTTCTTTATAAACAGGTGCTTCAATAATAGCAGCCTGTTCAGATGCACATATCATACCGTTATCAAAGGATTTAGAAAGTACTAAATCGTTAACCGCTCTTTTTAAAACGGCGGATTTTTCAATGAAGCAAGGTACATTACCAGGTCCAACGCCAAGAGCCGGTTTACCGGAGGAGTATGCGGCTTTTACCATGCCAGGGCCGCCGGTTGCCAGAATACAAGCTACACCGGGATGGTTCATAAGAACAGAAGTAGCTTCTACGGAAGGGTATTCAATCCACTGAATACAATTCTTAGGGGCTCCTGCTTTTACCGCTGCATCAAGTAAAGTCTGGGCAGCTGCTTTTGAGCACTGCTGTGCGCTTGGATGGAATCCGAAAATAATAGGATTACGTGTTTTAATACAGGAGATGATTTTAAACATGGTGGTTGAAGTAGGATTGGTAACAGGAGTAACACCGGCTACGATACCGATAGGTTCTGCAACCATCATAAAATCTTCTTCTTCATTGTCTTCAATGATACCAACTGTTTTTTGATATTTGATTGAGTGCCATACATATTCGGTTGCAAAAATATTTTTGGTGATCTTATCTTCGTAAATACCTCTTCCGGTTTCGTCGACAGCCATTTTTGCTAATACTTGTTGTTTTGCGAGTCCGGCTAATGCCATCTCATGTACGATAGTATCGATTGCTTCCTGATCGAAATTCATAAATTCTTTTAAAGCAACCTGGGCATTTTTAACGAGTAAATCAACATGTTCCTGAGGTGTTGGTTGTTTATTTTCACTCATATTATAAAATCCTCCTTAATAATTTAAATTAATATGTTAATTTATTAACAAATAACTGCAAATCAATATTACATCTTGAATATATCAAAGAATAAGAAATTTGTCAAATAAAATTTTATGGAAAGTCTACAATGTGGTGTAAAATATTATGTATAAAAGGTTGTAAAACTATACAAATTATACAAATAATAAAAATTCATTATATAAAATTTACAAAGCAAACCATGCATTATATTAATTATGTTAAATTTATAACAATATTAATGAATTTTTAATCCATCTGAATATTGACATTAATTGCTTTATTCGATATTGTATTAGGTAGGTGGATAAGTTTAGCCTCGGGAAATTAGAATTGCAATTACACTAAATGCGCATTATCCGCAAATGTTTATATTACGAGGTGTTTTCTATGAGAAGAATGTTACTTGATTCTATCAAGGGACATGAATTGCTTGCAAGAGATATTATAAGTAACAGTGGAATTGTAATCATGTCGGCAGGTTCCGTTATAAAAAAAGACTATATCAGAAGACTATCTGAATTAGAAATATATTATGTTTATGTTGAAGATGA
>JAEZSL010000029.1 GCA_023443925.1 Bacillota bacterium
CATTCATTCCGTCAAAATATTCCCTGCCCCGTCTGGATAATACCACCTCTTCAAACTTATAAGGTCCTTGCGGTGTATCGCTGGATGCTCTGACGATTTCACAGTTAAACAGCCAATGTGCACCAAAGCCCATTTCTTTCGGCCAGCGGGAAGCGAACATGTGATACCGGTTATCTTCCCCTTTTATAACGGAACCACACCAGATCCAGTAATTATCCATAAAAAAGCCGCCATTTTTTGGTGCCGGCAATAATCTATTTGTAAAAGGATTATTCATAATAGTTGACCTCCAATAATGTTAATAGTCATATCTCTAATATTTAGCTGCGCATATCTTAGCTAAAAGAAGGAGTATTCGCAGTCCGGCTGCCCCTCTATGTACGTACATTCAATAATTTCACATGGCTGAATAGTCTCAGTATACGTTATCGTTCTTATAACCATCCCATGACATACCAGAATTACTTTATTGTAATGAGCATACTTATCGGTAACCCTTTTGACTCTTTGTCTTAACGCCTGCAGAGATTCCCATCTTCTTAATTCTCCTTCCGGGTAGATACCTTTATGTGCATTAAAATCTTCAGTTAATTGTTTACATTCCGGAAGGTTATCGTATTGAAAAGTAATGTCCGGCATCCATTCGTGCAGATCCATTTCAACCTTTATACCAATTCCGGTTTCCATTGATATAATAGCTGCGGTCTGCAAGGCTCTTGTATACGGGGAAGAGACTATTATATCTGCATCGGACAGCCGTTTGTCTTTCGCAGCTTCGTAAGCCTGAGTAATTCCGGTATCAGACAGCGGGGCCAGATCTTTGCCATGTCCGATATAGCCACGTTCATCGCATGGACTGTAATCCGGCTGTCCGTGCCTTATTAAATAATATGTTGCCAATATGGTATACCTCCTGTTAATCTGTAGTCAATCAGGTTTTACAGTATATATTTTAAGAAAATCACTTGTTTTATTTTTATTATATATTTTCTGTAATGAAATGTACAGTCCATCATTATGCCGGTAATTTATTACGTACAGTAGTAGAAATGACCGAACACAGAAAAATGGTTATGAATTTCGGAAGCTATTGCAAGGGTTACCAGGTATTCCGCGGTGTTTCGCCTACGGTTACTTAGTTAGAATATTTGGTTAAAATTATTTTTTATTATATGGATTGACAAATCGAAATCCAAAGACTATAATAAGTAACGGATGATAGGTAACAAACGTTACATAACACGTGTTATACAATATATATCATATAACATCTTATAACAAAATCAGTACCGGTCCATATCTATATTAATATTTTATAAAGGAGTGACCCGATTGCCGCCTAAAGTAAAAATTACTGAAAAAGAAATAATCGAAACCGCCTTACGTATAGTTCGGGAAAAGGGATTAGATAGCCTGAATGCCCGTGATCTGGCCAAGGAGCTGGGCTGCTCCGTGCATCCTATATTCCGCACCTTTCATTCTATGGAAGAATTGAAAGCTGAAATATATAAAACAGCGGAACAGATTTATAATCAAAGGATGATTCGTGCCATGGAAAAAGAGGAAGACAGTTTTCGGAATATCGGGTTAACCTATATTGATTTTGCCAGACAGGAAAAAAACCTTTTTAAATTATTGTTCATGTCCGATGCATTTAGAGAGCAAAGCATCATGGAAATTGTCGGGAATACCGAAGGTGATGATGAAGTAATTGCTATGCTGTGCCAGATGACGGGATTAAACCGGCAAAATGCAAGAGAACTATATGCCGGTAACTGGCTTACGGTTCATGGCATTGCATCAATGTTTGCTACCAATAGCTGCCGGTTGGAGGATAAAGAGATACGCCGGCTCCTAGGAAATTGTTTTATGGGAATTATGATGAAACTAAAAAAAGAGGAGGAAGAAAATAAATGAAACAATCTTTTGTACAAAAGCATCCATATGTGGCAGCAGTGTTAACCGGTGTGTTATGCGCCTTTATGACAGGACTGGGAATGGCGGTCTCTCAGATTGCGGGACTTGAGGGGGATGCAGTCTACGCAGGTGCAACGGTCTCACTTCTGATATCCGTTATTATCGGTTTCATAATAATGAAAAGAACCGGTTTTACCCTGGCAGGATTCGGTTTTACCGGAAATAAAAAAGACACCACGAACAAAGTAGGCTGGTATATTCCTCTCGTGGTCATAGAGTTACTTCCTGTTGTCTTTTACGGCTTTGATTCCTCAATTACCGGTGTGCAGCTGGTTATATTAGCCTGCTTTACAATCGCGGTTGGATTTAATGAAGAAATTTATTTTAGGGGGCTTGTATTAAAGTTCCTGGAGCAAAAAGGAACAAAAAGAGCAATTATAGTGTCCTCCGTAATCTTTGGAGTCATTCATCTGATCAATGTATTGAATGGCAAAAATACATTATATCTCATTTTACAAATGTTATTTGCCTTATTAGTAGGTTTTGTCCTGGCGGAAATCGTAACGATAACAAAAAGCCTTTGGGTTCCGATTATCTGGCATGCCTCACATGACTTTATTTCCGGTGTGACGGGAGATAGCCTGGATGTAAAAGCTTTGATTATTCTTGGAATCCAGGTAGCAATCTTAATCGTTTATGGGGTGTATATGTGGAAAATAAGTAATACAGAAGAAGCCTGAAATATGTGATATAGCAGCATAAAGATTTCTTTTGAGCTCTTTTAACCGTGGAAATGGATAACAAGAAAGGTTATGGGTATATTCCCATAATGATTAAAAATGGGTCGCAGCCTTCACAGGATGCGGCCTGTTTTATTTATAAGGAGTTAATTACGAAAAAGACTTCTAAAAATACTTCTAAAAAGGCTTCTTAAAAGACTTCTTATAAGACCTTCTTAAAAGACTTCTTAAAAACTTCTAAAAAAACTTCTAAAAAACTTCTAAAAAGACTTTAAGAAGATTTTATAACAGGACTGACATTAGCTTTTGTTATAAATAGAAGACAATACTTGAGGAAGATAGTCTATGTAGAGTCAGCGCATAAGGGCTGTCGGATATCATGCCAGACGCTCTCTTATTACTATTACATACATTTTAACAATCGAATCTACTTGGGAAATTTTTCAGAGTTATTATATTACAAAACACAACCGGATATCAAACCATTGCGGCATAATAGAATTATGTGAATTTTATTGAATTCTTAACGAATAAGCTATATCATTGATTTAAAAGGAATTAGCGGAATACATATTCTTAATTTTACATGGGTTACGGAAAGGGACTAGTTATGCCAAATGATTTGACGACGGGAAAGCCTATGAAACTAATAATCGGATTTACCATACCGATTCTCTTAGGCAATATAGTACAGCAGTTTTATTATGTAATCGACTCCATTATAGTGGGACAGTATCTGGGAGTAAATGCACTTGCGGCAGTTGGAGCAACCGGTTCACTTACCTTTCTGGTCATTGGCTGGATCATGGGGGTAACAGGAGGTTTTACCATATTAATAGCCCAGCGTTATGGTGCCGGGGATGAAAAAGGTATGAGGCATTATGTAGCTATGTCCGGCTATTTATGTTTTTTCATGACTGTTATTATGACGGTGGGTTTAGTACTGGCCAATGGCTGGATTCTCAGAATTATGAATACTCCCAAAGAGATCTATGAGGATACCTACCGTTTCATAGAGGTTATATATTACGGCCTGGCAGCTACCATTGCCTACAATTTACTGGCCTCAGTATTAAGAGCTTTAGGGGATAGTAAAACGCCTCTTTATTTTCTGGTACTGTCTTCGCTTTTAAATATTGTATTGGATATACTTTTTATTGCTGTTTTCTCCATGGGAGTGGAAGGAGCCGGTTATGCAACCGTAATTTCCCAGGCTTTTGCAGCCGTTTTATGCCTGGTTTATATGATAAAGAAATATCCGGTGCTAAGAATCAAAAAAGAGGATGCCCGTTATTCCGGAACCAGCATTAAAAAGTTAATCGGGATGGGGGCACCTATGGGACTTCAGTTTTCCATAACTGCCATAGGAGCCATGACGGTACAGGTAGCCTTAAATGGTTTGGGGCCGGTTTACATCGCTGCCTATACTACCTGCGGTAAGATTCAGAATATTATTACCCAGGCCTTTCCTTCCTTAGGAGCCAGTATGGCTACCTACACCGGACAAAACACCGGGGCCGGGAGAATAGACCGGGTCAGGGAAGGGGTAAAGGCGGGTATTCTTATCACCATGGTCTGCAGTGTGGTTTCCATGATTGCGGTACTGGTCTTTGGTGATTCCTTAGTCCGGCTGTTTATCACGGAGGACAACAGTATAGCAGTTGAGCAGTCAAAAATATACTTCTATGCAGTAGCCGGTTTTTATCCTGCTCTGGGACTGATATTTGTTTACCGGAATGCACTGCAGGGCTTGGGATATGGTCTGCTGCCCCTCCTTGGAGGAATATTTGAATTGATTGCCAGAGTTCTGGTTGTAATTGTACTATCAGGTCCCTTTGGTTATGTAGGCATTTGTTTTGCAAATCCGGTGGCCTGGATATTTGCTCTGATACCGCTGATACCGGCTTACTATTACCGGATGAAACGGTTAAACAACAGCGGTATTCTTTAATAAGGGAGGTACTTATGACGGATATTTTTATTAATTACGGTGTTAACTTAAAGGAAATGACCTATGAGCTGATGGAAGCTGCTAAAATAGCAGATAAACTAAATACTGGTATGAAAGTCGGCATTAAACCTAATCTTGTAGTTTCCCGCCCGGCAGAGGAGGGGGCCACGACTCATCCGGAAATCGTAGAAGGCATCCTCTGTTATCTGCAGGCCAACGGTATACGAAAGATTACCATTTTGGAAGGTTCCTGGGTGGGAGACAGTACACAATCCGCTTTCAGAAACTGTGGTTATACGGCTCTGGCAGAGAAATACGGAGTGAATCTTCTGGATACCAAACGGGATAAGGTAGTTAAGGTAAAAGGGAAGGATCTTTTGTTTTCAGTCTGTGAAAGTGCTCTTAACCTAGACTACCTCATCAACGTTCCCGTACTTAAGGGACACTGCCAGACCGGTATGACCTGCTGTATGAAGAATCTAAAAGGCTGTATTCCGGACAGCGAGAAAAGGCGTTTCCACACCATAGGCCTGGATAAACCCATTGCACTGCTAAATACGGTTTTACGTCCCGCATTGCATATTGTGGACTCCGTCTGTGGAGACTTATCCTTTGAAGAAGGAGGAAACCCGGTTACCGCCAACCGGATTATGCTGGGGTTTGATCCGGTGTTGCTGGATTCCTATGGTGCCGGGTTAATGGGATTTCAGCCGGATGAAATCGGTTATCTGCGTATTGCAAAAGAAAACGGGATCGGGAAATTTACGGACGCCGCAACAAAAATACTGGAATTCAACGCTAAAAACCGGCCGAAGCGAAGTAACGCGCATGGCAGTACCGTTAAAAAGTTGAGCAAATATGCTATGGAGGACAGCGCCTGTTCGGCCTGTTATGCTGCCCTTATGTATGCACTTGACAAAGCAGGAGGCATACAGGGAGAAACGATAAAAATTGGCCAGGGTTACCGGGATAAAGTCTTACCGGGCATCGGTGTGGGAAATTGTACTTCCGGCTGTGAGCGGTTTGTAAAAGGCTGTCCGCCCAAGGCCAGTGATATTGTATCCTTTATAAAAACAGAAAACAGGAGATAGATGAGAACCAAGAAGCACCACGGAGAAACGTCTCTTATGCCTTGCCGGGGTTGGCCGGGAGGAAAGAAATTCGATAAGACTATACCAAACTATAAAGTGTATTGTGCAGCTATTATAAATAAAGTAAGCAAAGGCGTTGATAATAAAGTCAAAGCCTTTGCTTATTTTCAGAGCTATTTTAAAGGTATATACCTGACTATAACGGTTTATATACTGTGAGTCATTATCTTGTTCTTTGTGAAAAAATTAAAGCTTACAAACCGGTATCCATATTTCACTTTTATAATCCGGTCTGCTTGTATCAGGGGTTTCACACCATAATAACTCAGGGCCGCCGGTCAATTCATATCCGGACGCCGGAAGCCATTCCGCATATATTCTCGCCCAGGTATCCTGAATGGCATCTGGGAAGCTGCCGGATGCTTTAAACACCGCCCAGGCGGAAGCCTCCACCTCCAGTGTATCATACTGATCCGGAACTGTCTTTGTAGTTGCAACTCCGATATACTGGTCCAGTTCGGAGCCCTCCAAAGTACGCTCATGAAAGTTTGCGGATATACTGAGCATGCCTTCTGGTTCCTCGTTACACAGGCTTTTTAATTCGATAATAACCTGAGGGGTCAGTTTTTGCAATAATGAGTCCCTTCGCGGGTTAATACCCTTGAATAGCAAAGTAGTCCTCTCTTTAAAACCTGCAATACAAAAGTTCCCTTTCTCAACAATTCGATAGTTCATTTCGATTCCTCCTTTTATTGTTAATTGGAAAGTCATAGGCGGCAGGACTTTAAGTTCAACCTTTTCTTTTTTTACCTGTGAAGGGCTTACTCCATGCATGGCCTGAAATGCCTTGCTAAATGCTTCCGGAGATTCATAACCGAGCTGTAAAGCCAGATCAATGATTTTGACCTGGCCGGACTGCAGCAGAATACCGGCCAAAGACAGACGTCTGCGGCGGATGTATTCGCCTAAAGGCATTCCTGACAGAAATGAAAACATCCTGCGAAAATGATATTCAGAACAGCCCGCTAATCGGGAAATTTGAGCCGGATCTATATCCTGCATCAAATTTCTTTCCAAATAAGCCATAACATCATTAAATTGAGCTAATTGATTCATTGCTCCATACCTCCTTCCGTAATTATACTAACAAAATTCAGAATCAGATTCCTGTCAATTCCGTTGCGGATATTCACCGGTTTTAATAATTAAAATATGTGATGGTTGTAATTATATTGTTTAGGATGAAACAGATCAATGATCTGATTTGAGGAAAAATAAAAATACATAAAACTTTTGCTTATTTATATTATTGATACTGTGTATGGTATTTATAATACATTAAATAAAATAAAAAGAACAGAATTTTAATATGGATGGAAAACCGGAATCGGTATATATTAGGTATAACGAGGTTTTCATTCAGCATACAAAGATTGTTACGGCACAGTCCTTGTGGTAAAATAAAGATAGAATAATTGGAAAAAAATAAAGAGAAAGGAGATTGTAATTCGCAGCCGGGAAAAGGCGAATTATAACGAACAGCATGAATGATTATAAAAAAGAATATGAAAAATGGCTTCAGAATGCTGGACTGGACCCGCATTTAAGACAGGAACTGGAAAGCATAAAAGATAATGAGGCTGAGATAAAGGACCGGTTCTATAGTGACCTGTCATTTGGTACGGCAGGTCTGCGCGGAATATTAGGGGCCGGTACCAACCGGATGAATCAATACGTAGTCGGCAGGGCGACCAGAGCTCTGGGGTTGGTTATACAAAAGCAGGGAGAGGAATTTGCCGCAAAAGGAGTTGCCATTGCCCATGACTGCCGTATTATGTCACCGGAATTTGCACAGATGTGCGCCTTAATTTTATGCGGTATGGGTATTAAGGTTTATCTGTTTGATTCCTTAAGACCGACACCGGAATTGTCCTATGCGGTAAGATATTATCAGTGCGCTGCGGGCATTAATATAACCGCCAGCCACAATCCGAAGATTTATAATGGTTATAAAGTATATTGGGAAGAGGGTTCCCAGATTAAATCCGATATAGCGGACCAGATACTGCTGGAAATTGCCGGAATAGATTTATTTGAAGCAGAGGTTCTGCTGGAAAAAGAAAAGGCAGAAGAGCTGGGGCTGCTGGTTTCCATTAATAAGGAAGTAGATGAAAGCTTTTATGAGAAAACCATGTCTGTCTCCTTAAGAACAGAAGAGGTTGATAAACAGATCGGTATTGTATATACACCTCTTAACGGCGCCGGTAATATTCCTGTTCGTACGGTGCTTAAGAGAATGGGATATACCAATGTACATGTGGTAAAAGAGCAGGAAAATCCGGACGGTACCTTTCCAACCATAGCCTATCCCAACCCGGAAGATCACGCAGCTTTTGCCCTTAGTGAAAAGCTGGGGCTTTTAGTTGGAGCCGATGTATTAATTGCAACAGACCCGGATTGTGACAGACTTGCGGTGGAAGTAATTCATGAAGGTAAAATAATCGCCTTAAACGGCAACCAGGTAGGGGTATTAATCATTAACTACCTGTTAATGACTATGGCTGAAAAAGGAAAACTGCCGGAAAACCCAGCCATGGTAAAATCCATTGTTACGGGAGAAATGGGAACTGCCATTGCAAAAAAATATGGAGTGAAAATGTTTAATGTTCTAACAGGCTTTAAGAATATCTGTGCCCTTCCTAACGAGTGGGATGAAACCAAGGAATATACCTATATCTTTGGTTATGAAGAAAGCATTGGTTATAATATCGGCAGTTATCTGCGGGATAAGGACGGCGTAGCTGCAACCCTTGTTCTGGCGGAAATGGCAGGATATTACAAAAAGCAGGGAAAGACACTGATGGATGTATTGAATGATTTGTATGAACAGTATGGTTATTACCGTGAAAATACCATATCCATTGTTTTGGAAGGCATAGAAGGCCAGGATAGAATAAAGCGGATGATGAAAGAATACCGCAAAAATTATGCGGCTGCCATTGGCAGTTCTAAACTTATTCAGGTAACCGATTATGCAGTCTCGGAAGAAACCGATGTTTTAACCGGTCAAAAAACCGCTATAGATATAGAAAAAACAGACGCCGTCCGTTATCTGTATGACGACGCCTGCTGGTATACCTTAAGGCCCTCCGGAACGGAACCGAAAATCAAACTATATATTTATACCAGAGCCGATGAGAGAGAAACGGCGGATAATAAATTAAAAGAGATTGAAGCTGCGGTGCTGGGTATTCTCTACGATATAAAATAGCAATTAATAGAGTATCAAGTATTCTATAGTAGAGATTCCATAAGGTTTGTCTGCCATTTCGAAATGTTGGTACGCTGGGACGGCGGACAGTAAAGCCTTTTATAGCCCTGTTAAATTTTTATAGTAACTTTTAAATTTATTATATTTCCCCTTGACTTTGACGTCGCGTCAAAACTTATACTTTCTATAAACCTGATGTGCGCACAGGCTTATTAAAGGAGAAGATGATATGGAACTGCTGACCATCAGTCAGATATCAAAAACTTTCAATATTTCTACGAGAACGCTCCGCTATTATGAGCAGATTGGACTTTTACCCAGTGTAAAGGCTGAAAACTATTCTTACCGTACCTATGATTCCGCGGCAGTTTTGAGGTTAAAGCAGATTATTATACTTCGTAAACTGCGTATACCGTTAAAAGAAATAGCGCGGATTCTTAAGAATGGGGATTCCCTTCTGGCAATTGAGATTTTTCGTAATAGTATCGGTGAGATTAACGAAGAATTAACGGCTTTATCAACCATCAAATCAATTCTGCTTACCCTGATTGAAAGACTGGGTGATGCAGTGCCGGAAAAAACGAAACTGGATTTGCTGGGTGATGAGTCCATCCTGGAAGTGATAGATACCTTGACGATGACTAAGATCAATTTCAAGGAGGAAAAGAATATGGACCAACTAAATCAGGCAAATGAGAGTCTGAACAAACTAAAAGATGTGAGAATCGTTTATATACCACCAATGACTGTGGCTGCAAGTCATTATGAGGGAACGGACAGTGAAATGCACGCAGGAGTAATGCTGGATGAATTTGTTTTGGTAACCGATCTCTTAAAAATCAAACCGGATGCAAGGCATTTTGGCTTTAATAATCCGATGCCGCCTCATAATGCGGAATTTGGTACCCCTTCCCTGGGATATGAAATGTGGGTTACCATACCGGAAGACATGGAGGTACCATCACCTCTTGTTAAAAAGCATTTTTCCGGCGGGTTATATGCCGCACATGCCATTCATATGGATGAGTTCCATCATTGGGGACTGCTTGCCCAATGGGTTTTTAACAACAATCCAGATTACGAATCCGCTTGGGGAGAAAAGCGCTGTGATCTCTATGATAGCGAAGCAGACTGGGCGCTTGAGGAACAGCTGAACTTTTATAATAATGTCCAGGATCCGGATTTCGATAATGAAAAAATGCAGCTGGATCTGCTTTTTCCGATCAAACGAAAATAGATTATGCGTAAAACAAAAGAGCGTCCAGATTGAAAGATTTTGGTAAGTATAGTATAATAGACCCTGGTTTATGAATGAATGAAATCAACTGTTGGAAACGATGAAGAATTCCTGTATCTGGGCACATATGGAATTTCGAGTTTATTGTGCAACCGGCCAACAAGTGATATATTTGCTATGACAGAAGTTAAAACATACTTGGAGGCAGACGCATGAAGAAAATCAGACAAAAGATACTATTAACTCTACTTACCACTTCCTCTTTCTTTATTATTTTAACAGGGGTCTACAGTCTGTTAAATATTGCAGATATGAATGGAAAAGAAACCGAAGAAATAAAAAGTATTTTATCAGATGATTATGATGAAATGATTAAAAACGAGGTTGAAACCGCTGTTACAATCTTAGGCTATTATTATGATGCTTATAGCACGGGTAAGCTGGCGGAAGAGGTAGCCAGGGAAGAGGCCAAAGAAGCAATTAAGTTTTTGCGTTACAATGATGATGGTTATTTCTGGATTGATGATACCGAGGGAATTCTTATCGCCCATCCAATACAGCCGGAAGATGAGGGGAAAAATCGTATTGATATAAAAGATCCTAACGGGGTAGCGCTCATTCGCGAAATCATAAGCGGGGCAAAGGAAAATAAAAATTCCGGCTATACCGATTATATGTGGGTTAAGCCCGAGGATGTCCAAACGGGTAAATTAAGTCCAAAGCGAGCCTACTCCAAACTTTTTGAACCCTGGAACTGGGTTGTCAGTACGGGTAACTATATTGACGATATTGACACGACAGTAGCCCAGAAAGAACAGGAACTGCAAAATAAATATCAGGAAAATATCCTGAGCATTCTGGGGATAATTCTGATATCTCTGATTGGTATCGGCTTTTTTGGCATCGTATTGAGCAGGGTAATTTCAAGGCCTATTATCAGCTTGATTAAAGCCTTTGGCAAGGATGAAAACGGAAGGATAACGATTCAGCAGATTAATATACGGTCTAAAGACGAGATCGGTTTATTGGCAGAAACATTAAATGAAATGTCACTTCAGGTTAAAGACTTTATTAACGGAGTTGTAACGGAGTCCGAAAATGTAGCTGCTTCTGCCAATGCCGTTAAAACGGATATGAAAGTCTTAAATGAACAGATTGAAGAGATATCATCAACTACGGAAGAAATTGCGGCTGGCCTTGAGCAGACCACAGCCATATCCGAAGATCTGAATAACCGGGCATTGGAGATATCTGGTTCTTCCGATAGCATTGCCAAAAAAGCAGGAGAGGCAGCGGGTGCAGTCGGTGAAATCAGTGACAGGGCATCGGTACTAAAATCGAGTTTCATAACTGCCGTAGAAAGCAGCAATCAGATAATTAAAGAAGCTCAGGTAAAATTAAACCAGGCTTTAATAGATTCCAAAGCAGTAGCTCAAATCAGTGAGTTAGCGGATGTTATTATTCAAATCACAAACCAGACCAATCTTCTGGCCTTAAATGCAGCCATTGAAGCTGCCCGTGCAGGTGAAGCGGGAAAGGGATTTGCAGTAGTTGCGGAAGAAATCCGACAGCTTGCAGACAATTCCCAGAACACGGTAAATGAGATTCAAAACATGATAAAATCGGTTACCGGTTCGGTTGACAGTCTGTATCAGAATTCCGGTGAACTAGTTAATTATCTGACCCAGAACGTACAAAAAGATTATGAATTAATGTTAAAAGCTTCGGATGAATATAACAAAGATGCCAAATATCTGGAGTCCATTATTTCTGAATTCCGTGATACGGCAAACGGTTTAAGTGCTTCCGTTCAGTATATGTCAAAAGCAATGAGTGAAATTGCAGCTTCAACCTATGAGGGAGCGCAAGGCGCAGGAAGTATCGCACAAAGTATCGAGATGGTAACCGGAAAAACAAGTGAACTGCTGAATCAGGCAGATAAGTCCGAGCAATATTCGGAGTCACTTTATAATCAGGTTTCACGTTTCAAAGTATGAGAAAGCTGCATTTTCTGACATAAATTAATTACATAGACAGGACCGGCAGGTTTTATGAAAATAAAATCCGTCCTAAGGTCAAACTGCATTAATTGACGCTTACGAGAGAATTAGGAGATTGGAGTTAACCATATCCCATATCTTTCCATAAGGTTCAAATAATGCAGTTTTTTTGGTAGAATTCCGTAACCAACATGGAAGCGCCACTCCTTGAATGTTTCTAAGAATCATATCCGACGCTTTCGCGAATCGTTGAGAGTATCAAAGACAATTTGACCGTTGAAGACACTTTGTTCTTATGATACTAATTAATAAGTAAAAAACTTGAATGGATTTAAATTAATCTGCAGTGATTATTATGGAAAGGAAAAATTGGTATTCATAAATTTTCTCCCTGACAAACAGGAATCTCCCTGACAAACAGAAATTTGCCTGACAAACAGGAATTTGCCTGTAAAACAGGAATCTGCCCTGTCAGTTTAAACATCTATAAAAATCCGTTTATTATATCTTTATATTCTTCCATTTCCCGCTCAGATATCTTCCAAAAGAGAGCAGATAATTAGCGGTCCAGCCCATGGGAACCGCGTACCATACGGCGGCCACACCCCATACCGGTGCAAATTGAAATGCCACAAATACACGAATTGAGAGATTTACTAAGTTGGCAATGGTAAAAATTTTCATATCCCCGGCTCCACGCAGCAACCCGTCCGTAATCATTTTCAAACCGATTAAGCCAAAGAAAAATCCCATAAATTTTAAGTAAGCCGTACCGGTATGCAATGCCAGAAGACTGCTTTCCTTGTTTAAAAAAGTAGAAATAATAGGGGTATGGAACTGTACCAGGGCGAAACAGATCACAACGGCAAAAGCGGCAACAATTAAGTAGGCAGAAAAATACCCTTTTCTCACCCGGTCTTTTTGGCCTGCACCGATATTCTGTGCCGTAAAGGTGGACACCGCATTACCTACGGCGGCTAAGGGGACGACGCAGATACTTTCAATCCGCATTGCAGCGGAATATCCGGCCAGGACTTCGGAGCCAAAGCCGTTAACTACGGACTGGACTAACATCATACCAATGGATACAATGGATTGCTGTATAATAGAGGGCACCGCTATCTTGACCATTTTACCCAGAACCGATAAATCATATATTTTAAAGGCAATTCCTTTTTCAAAACTCTTTAGATATTTCATTAATATGGTAAAGGACAGTATGGCCGAGATGCCCTGGGCAATCAGAGTAGACCAGGCAACGCCTGCAACACCCAGGTGAAGGACACATACTGTTACAATGCTTAATATTACATTTAAAACCGAAGAAAATATCAGAAGATAAAGAGGAATCCTGGATTTACCCATGGAGTTAAAAACTGCCGCCAGTACATTATACATGAATAAAAAAGGCAGTCCCATAAAATAAATACGCAAAAACAAAGCTGCCTCATCCAGAATATTTTCCGGAGTATTTAACCACCTCATGATACCGGAGCTGAACAATACACCTGCCAGACCAAGTATAATACTGATTCCCAGAAAGGTAAAAAGGGCAGTGTAGATGGAAGTCTTCATGCGGGAATAGTTTTTTGCTCCAAGAAACTGGCTGGTTAGTACGGATGCTCCGACACCACCGCCGATGGCTACGGATATAAATACGGTTGTTAAGGCATAAGAGGCTCCGACGGCGGCAAGAGCTTCTTCGCCAACAAATCTTCCGACGATAACCGAATCTATAATGGTATAAAATTGCTGAAAGATGTTCCCTATTATCATCGGCAGTGCAAATAGAAATAATGACTTTCCCGGGCTGCCATGCAGCATGTCGCTTGATTTCATTCGTACATTCTCCTTTAAACTTTTCTTAATTCTCTGCTGTCACACTCGTATTCGCAATAACAATTCTTTACTTCTATTGCCGAGGTTTCCGCGGCCTGTAATAGTAAAGATAATTCATTTCGAATTAATTCCAGCGATTTTGTATTTACAATGTAATGCATATGATAACCCAGTTTTTTACCGTAAACGATATCTGCTTCTTTTAGTACTTTCATATGCTGTGAAACCGCGGATTCGCTGATATCCAGTTTTTTTGATATTATCTGTACACAGTAATGCCGTTCCAGCAGCAAAGAAATAATCTTATATCTGGTCGGATCGGAAATTGCCTTCAGCTGATTTACAATGCTCATCCGGAGATTCCTCCTTTATATGTTATTTTCTACAGTATGTACGAATTTAATTATAGTATCCAGTTTGATTAAGTCAATACTTAATTAAAAAAATGTAATCCATACTTGACAGTTTCTAAAATTATATCTATAATTAAACGTGTATTAAACATGTTTAATTAATAGGAGATACCATGGGAAATAAAGATACCAGAAATAAACTAATTCAGACTGCGAAACGGTTATTGATGGAGGAAACAAATTTAGATAACCTGACGGCACGCAATATATCAACAGCAGCAGGTACTAATCTTGCAATGATTAATTATTGTTTTAAATCCAAAGATGAACTTTTAAAGATTGCAGTGGATGAAATCATAGCAGAGGAATTTAGACCCTATACACTTGAGGCGGATGTTACCCTGACTGCTAAAGAGCGTTTACGGGGAACACTTTTGCAGGTATGCAAGGCTATGATAAAGTTCAAAACCCTGACAAAGCTCCCCATACCGTATCTGCTGCTGGAGGAAGATATTACTCTTCCCCTTGATATCCTTCCCTTTATTAAGAGTCATTATGGAAGCAGGAAAGAGGAAGCAGAATGCCGGCTTATTGCATTTCATCTGGTTTATACCATGCAGCTGATATTTTACCGGGCGGAGGAGTTTTACCGTTACAGCGGGCTTGATATCGAGCAGGAACAGCAGATGGAAGAACTGCTGGATATGCAGATCGATTTACTGTTGGTATAGGAGTTATACGGACGTCTTCCATTAAGGTACGAAAAGAAGAGCAGGCAGAAAATCAATGTTACTTATTTACAAGATCTATCTATTAGAAAAATCTATCAATTAGGAAAGGAGTATTTATATGGATATTGTATTAAAAATACTTGGAATTCTATCGATTGTATTAATAGCAAGTACAATCATTTGCGGTTTGTGGATAAGAGTTCATCCCCAGGAAGATATACAGTTTCACTTTGTTCTCTCCCTGTCAACGGTTTTGGTATCGCTGGTTACAATAATACTGTTTATGAAATTCAAATTGTAACCGGGATAGTATAAGAAGCGTCTTTTTCACCATAAGTAGGTAACATGGCTTGGAATAAGCAGGCCTTACCTCAGTTCGTAAGGTACGGAGAAAAAACGAAAACGGTTACCCTCCATTATTTCACTATTTGCATGAATTGTCCGTATATAATCAACTTCCCCCTCATATCTATGATTATAGTTATTTGGGGGAATTATTTATGAATCTGTTTGCTATGCTGCTTGCCGTATTGGCCGGTATCTTTACGACCATAGAATCGAGTATTAATTCGCAGCTTGGAAAATACCTGACTCCAAGCATTGCCACACTTCACAGCCTGATTGTAGGTATGACATTTATGCTCTTTCTTAATATATTTCTCGGTAATATCCCCAGGTATGCCAAAGTAACCTCTGTAAATCCAATCTGGCTTATAGGAGGCTTTTTCGGCGCATTTATTATTTATTTATCATCCAAAGCCATACCGAATCTGGGAATCTCGAATACCTTAATACTTATTCTGGCAGGGCAGATGGTAAGCGGCTTGCTCATTGATGCTCTGATAAACAATGCGGAAATCAGAATTAAGAAAATGGCTGGAATGCTTCTGTTTTTGA
This sequence comes from Bacillota bacterium, assembly GCA_023443925.1. Next base: position 16,028 of record JAEZSL010000029.1, read on the forward strand.
CCGGAGCGGTCATTTATCTTCAGGAATAGAGAAACAGAATATCAGACAATAAGATCATTATCTATCCGTCAAGTTTTCATTACAAATGCATTGTCAGATAGGTAAAACTTGGCCGTGGGATAAAGCCTAATTTTTGGTACAGGAGCTCTGCCGGGTTACCGACTAAAACGCCAAGGCCGATAACCGGTGAAATGGAATGGGCCGCACTTATTGAAACCCTCATCATATTTTCGGCAATACCCTGCCTGCGGTAAGCGGGTAAGACCGATACCTGATGAATTGTTGAAACATTATTTATCGAAGCCGGATAGATGCCCGCAATACATACACCGACAATTTTTTTTGTTTCTTTTTCTTTTGCAAGCCGGCTAAAATGTAATGTATTTGTCTGTGAGAACGAGCCGAATCGCCTTAAAATCGCATTTTCTACCTCAGAAAAAACCGGTTCTCCGTAGGTACTGGCGGTAATGTCATGTACATGGGCTTGGTAAACTACCTGAACAATTTCCGGTATGTCGTTTTCTGTCGGGCAAACCAAATCATAAGAAAAACCAGTTTCTGTTTCCAGAATATCCGTAGGACGGTACATTCTCTGTTGAGACCATTTTTTACAGGCTCCTAAAGAAATCAACACATCAGTATCCACCTGCCGGAGCTGGTTAAAATAGATTTTACTTTCCTGAACATGCGTTTTAAGCTGTTTTAAGAATATAGTCCAAAACAGTATTCTGTCGGTAAATGGCTGGATCAGAAAAGGATTGCTGATGGAATCCGTGCCAATAGTTAACCCGCCGATGCATATACCGTTTCTGTAAAGGAAATAGCAATCCTTACAGGTGCGTAATTCTGCCAGCTGTTCATCCCAGGAAAAAAACAGATCAAACTCCTCGTTACTATATATGGCATGGTAAGTGGCAAACAGTTCACTGTCTGCCTTTTCTAGTTTATATTGGTCCTTGTCTACAGCGGTTATCGTCTCTATACTATCTTGTGAAACTATCTCCCCTAATGGCTTATGAAGGTTTTCTTTCACTTGTATCTCTCCCTTATGCTTGTTAATTTGTTCTGGTTAATTATTGGGTATGCCTTACCGATAAGTTAAGTATTTATGTATATTGCTTTTTACAGCAGCGGCCTTTATAGCTTTTGGATACTTATAGATCTTGTTAGGTATAAATAATTATTTTGTACAGGTATACTTATTTTGCACAGGTACTTATTTATACAGGTACTTTTTTAGCGCAAATACTTTTTATACAGGTACTTATTTGTACAGGTACTTGTTTTACATAGGTACTTATTATATTGCTGAAGCGTTACAAATAAAATTTATATTTTTATCTTATTTCCCCAATAGTACAAAATCAAGGTTTAAAACAATTATATTCAAAGTAGACATATAAGTTTTCAATTAGTCTTTTATTTTGTAATTAATCTTTCGCTCTATTTCTAAAAATATGAATACATTAAAGAGTAAGCGAAATTAAATACTAAAAAGTTCCATCGGGGTCTCTGCAAATATATCATTGTTGTAAAACAGCGATGGAACTTTTCATCCGCAATTTTTAGTGAATGTAAATAATATCCAGAGTCCAATTGCAGAACCAATATCCATATGGTAAAATATAATAAAATAATGTGGAGTAAGTGCCTGATTGTAGGCAAATTGTTGAAATTGGATTAGAGGAGGTATTGATATGGACAAAATGTTTCCGCGTACACAAGTGGCAGGGGTATCTCTGTCCAGAATGATCATGGGAAGCAACTGGTTACTTGGCTGGAGCCATACGGGAGCTGCGGCGGATAAAATGATAACAGCCCGTTATGCTGCAAAAGAAGCCATGATTCCTATGCTGGAAGCTTATATGGAGTATGGAATAGACACCATTATGGCACCTTTTGGGCTGAGCCAGACTTTAGTTGATGCTG
>JAEZSL010000050.1 GCA_023443925.1 Bacillota bacterium
GTTGTATCCCAGGTATCGGGATTGTGGCAAAACTGGCATCTTAAAACACAGCCCTGCATAAAAACAACAAATCGTATACCAGGTCCGTCCACTGTACCGCAACTTTCAAGGGAATGAATTCGTCCTGTTTTATTCATATGATTCACCATACCTTTCCAGTTCATTGTTTCTAAGGTTAATCGGTAACACTGTCTGACTGTAATACTCACTTTTTTTAACTTTATCCATTAAACTTCTCGCTTTTTTAATATTGTAAACCCATACATTCCTTCTTCATTTCAGAAACTGTAATACTGAGAGCTATTAATCACCAGTATTTCCATTTGTCTATATTATGGTTCTAATTTCTCTATAATAATCTTATACTCTTAGCCCATTTAGGTCTGTTATAAATTTAACATTGTCCATAGGCTAATTAAGCTTGTTCCCGACCATTTATAAAATGATCTGGAACAAGCTTAAAGTACAACTTACATTATTCTATCTTTCATGGAAAGTACGGTTGATTACATCTAACTGCTGTTCGCGGTTTAATTTAATAAAGTTAACAGCATATCCGGATACGCGGATGGTAAGCTGAGGATATTTCTCCGGATGATCCATGGCATCTAACAAGGTTTCACGGTCAAATACATTGACATTAATGTGATGTCCTTTATCGTAGAAGAAACCATCCAGCATGCCCACCAGATTACTTACTCTTTCATCTGCGTCTTTTCCTAAGGCTCTGGGAACAATGGAGAACGTATAGGATATACCGTCTTCCGCATGTTTGTAAGGCAGTTTGGCAACGGATGCCATAGAGGCAATCGCGCCTTTCTTATCCCTTCCATGCATCGGGTTGGCACCGGGTGCAAAAGGTTCTCCGGCTTTACGTCCGTCCGGTGTATTACCAGTCTTTTTACCATAAACTACATTGGATGTAATCGTTAAAACAGAAAGTGTCTGTTTTGCATTACGGTAAGTTTTTACTTTACGCAGTTTATTCATAAAACGTTCAACCAGATCCACTGCAATCTGATCTACGCGGTCGTCGTTATTACCATATGCAGGATATTCTCCTTCGATTTCATAATCAACCGCAAGGCCTTCCTCATTACGGACAACCTTAACTTTGGCATATTTTATAGCGGAAAGTGAGTCGGTTACAACAGAAAGACCGGCAATTCCACAAGCTTCGGTACGTAATATATCAATATCATGCAGAGCCATCTGCAGGCGTTCGTAATTGTATTTGTCATGCATATAATGAATGACATTCAGAGTATTAATATATAATTCGGACAGCCAATCCATAGTCTGGTCAAATTTAGCCATTACTTCGTCATACTCCAAATAATCTCCGGTAATCGGTGCAAACAAAGGTGCTACCTGCTCGCCGTTCTTTTCATCTTTACCGCCGTTAATCGCATAAAGAAGAGCTTTTGCCAGGTTGGCACGGGCACCAAAAAACTGCATCTGCTTACCAATTCTCATGGCAGAGACACAACATGCTATACCATAGTCATCTCCCCATACGTCACGCATAATATCATCATTTTCGTACTGGATGGAGCTGGTATCTATGGATGCTTTGGAACAGAACTTCTTAAAGGGTTCAGGCAATGAAGTTGACCAAAGTATTGTTAAGTTGGGTTCCGGTGCAGGTCCTAAATTGTATAATGTATGAAGAATACGGAAACTGCTCTTAGTAACCAAAGTTCTTCCATCGATACCCATACCGCCGATGGATTCCGTAACCCAGGTAGGATCTCCTGAAAACAGATCATTGTAAGAAGGAGTACGCAGGAAACGCACCATTCTTAATTTCATAACAAACTGATCCATTAACTCCTGTACTTCGGATTCGCTAATGACGCCGTTCTTTAAGTCACGTTCATAGTAAATATCCAGGAAAGTGGTAACCCTTCCAAGACTCATGGCAGCACCGTCCTGCTCCTTAATGGCTCCCAAATATGCAAAATAAGTCCACTGGGTTGCTTCAAAAGAATTTTTCGCAGGAACACTGATGTCAAATCCATAAGATGCAGCCATAACTTTTAACTGCTTTAAAGCTTTTATCTGTTCGGAAATTTCTTCTCTTTCAAGAATATCCGGTGATTGCAGCGTATTTAACTCAAATAATTTCTTCTGTTCCAGTTTCTCCTCAATCAGACGATCCACACCATACAGAGCAACTCTTCTGTAATCGCCGATGATACGGCCTCTGCCGTAAGCATCCGGCAGACCGGTTATAATTCCGGTGTGACGTGCTTTTCTCATGGCATCGGTATAGGCATCAAATACACCGTCATTATGAGTCTTGCGGTTTTCTGTAAAAATTTCTTCTGTTGTTTTATCCAGAGTATAGCCATAAGCTTCCAGTGCGTTTTTAACGACTCTTACACCGCCATTTGGCATAATGCCTCTTTTCAGAGGTTTATCTGTCTGAAATCCTACAATAATTTCTTTTTCTTTATCAAGATATCCAGCGCCAAAAGTAGTAATATTAGATGGCTTTCTTGTTTCAGCGTCAATAATACCTTTTTCCGTTTCCAGTTTCATCAGATCGGAAACTTGTTTAAACAGATCTTCCGTTCTCTTGGTAGGACCTGCCAAAAAGGACTCATCCCCTTCATATGGAGTATAATTATGCTGAATGAAGCTTCGTACATTAATGTCAGTAGCCCAGCTCCCTATATTAAAATCATACCATTCCTGTCTCATTGTAATTCTCCTTTTCCTGTAAGCTTTGGGGTTTTCTTTGTGAAATATGGTGAAACATATTCAACTGACTGCTGTTTTTTTCAGCAGATAATACATATAGTAGTCAATGTTGATTTTGCTTCTATATATTGTATTATAAGAAATTGTACCGCGTTGTCAAGTGCTTTCTTGAGGAATTATTATCAATAAGATTCTCTGTGTTGATTAACTAATCTATAATACTTTGGATAAAAACTCTTTTAGTCTGGGATTCACCGGATTATCAAAAAACGCTTTGGGTTCATTTTGTTCCTTAATTTTTCCTTCATCAATAAACAATACCCTGGTTGCTACTTCCCTGGCAAAACCCATTTCATGGGTAACCACCACCATGGTCATACCGTCTTCTGCCAGTTCCTTCATTAATTCCAATACTTCTCCTACCATTTCCGGGTCCAGGGCTGAGGTAGGTTCATCGAATAACATCACATCCGGATTCATGGCCAGTGCCCTTACGATTGCAATTCTCTGTTTCTGCCCTCCGGATAACTGTCTTGGGTAAGCTTCCGCTTTTTCAGTCAGTCCGATCCGTTCTAACAGTTCCATGGCCTTACGGTCTGCCTCTTCCTTCTTCATGATTCCCAGCTTAACCGGTGCCAGTGTAATATTTTCCCGAACCGTCAAATGAGGAAATAGATTAAACTGCTGGAATACCATACCCATCTTCTGACGGAGATTATTTATATTCGTCTTGGGATTTGTTATATTATTACCCTCAAACCAGATTTCACCCTCCGTCGGAATTTCAAGCAGGTTCAAACACCTTAAAAATGTGGATTTACCTGATCCGGAAGGCCCTATTATTACAACCTTTTCTCCCTGGTTTATCGTTTCGCTGATTCCGTCTAAAACCAGATGACTGCCAAATTTTTTCGTTAAATTCTTAGTTGTTATCACCCTGGCTCATCCTCCTTTCAAAAAGTCCCAGCAGCTTTGTTAACCCCAGTACGATAATTAAATAAAATGCCGCACAGATAATCAGCGGGGGTAGAATGTCCCAGGTACGGGAACCGATATACTGAGCCGCTTTTGTCAAATCGGTTACCGCTATCATACTGGCAACGGATGTTTCTTTAATAAGCACGATAAATTCATTGCCCAGGGCAGGCAGTATATTTTTAATTGCCTGCGGCATGATAATGTAAAACATAGTCTGGTGTGCATTTAACCCCAGAGAGCGGCCTGCCTCCATCTGACCCCTGTCAATGGATTCTATGCCGGCTCTTACGATTTCCGCTACATACGCACCGGAATTTATACCAAAACAAATAGCTGCTACTACAACCTCGTTGGTATTTCTGGAGGTGAAAATCAAGTTATAAATAATTAATAGCTGTAAGATAACGGGTGTGCCCCTAATAATATTTATATAACCATTACAAATTGTCCCAATAAAGCGCAGACCTTTCACATTAGCGACCGATACTTTTATAATCGCCACCGAAATACCGATTAAAACACCGATAAGAATGGCAAAAAGGGATATCTGCAGGGTCTTTGACAAACCTTCCAGATAATATTTATACCTGTTTTCTGCTATAAATGCATCATAATACCGGGTAGTAAATGATATGAACCAATCTCTGATCGTATCCAACTTAACTTCTCCTTTTTTCTTTTATTGAATCTTCTCTATCTGATAATTATACTTCTGAATCAAATCTGTAATTCTTAATTATAATTCTATTTTTATACACATAATATTCTTATTGCTGCTTTGGGGGGGAATGCATAAAACTCCATTCATGGAATCATTAATATCATTTCCATACCCTATTTATATTAATCCAAATGCTATTACCGGAAACTAAAACCGGAATCCCCTTATACATATATATAATAATATATAATTCGGCATATACTTATTCATCTGAAAGCTTTTTATATATTGCCTGGTTTCTATTACCTCATCATTTTACCATGCGGATGCTTCCTGTAACGTACTAAAGTGTACTGTTTTAATGATAATTATTGTATAAATTATATATTTCATTATAACAGATTCTGTTATACTTATCACTACACATAATAAGCAGCAGACAAAAAACTTATGTCTGCTGCTTTCTGCATTTAAACCGGTATACCGACATTCATTTGCTGTATCACGGACAGTCGCCTCTTTGCCGGAACTTATCCGGCTTTATGACTTCACGTAATTTAGCTGATTACCTATGTAATCATTTTCCTGTATTTGTATGGTTTGCAGTAAATTCTTCGATTTTTCCATCCTTAATCAACTGTTCGATGACTTCGTTGGTTTTATTCAAAAGCTCCGTATTGCCTTTTTGTATCGCAATCGCATATTTATCTTCGAATAATGTACCGTCCAGTAAAGTAAGGGTTTCATTGGCTGCTACCAATTCTTGTGCGGGATAAAGATCCATTACAATACAGTCAAGCTTGCCGTTCTTTAAGTCTTCGGCCGCCTGTGCAAACTTGGTATAACGTTTGATTTCTTTTGCTTTCATATTATTTTCATCAGATACATAAAAATCTGCAATATTACCCTGCTGAACTCCGATGACCTTATCATTTAAATCTTCCACACTTGCTACTGTAGGATTATCTTTATTAACAACTACTACTTCGGTGGAATTAACATATTCCGTAGAAAAATCCATTACTTTCTTACGTTCTTCATTCACGGATACACCGGCAGCTACCATATCTACCTTGCCTTGCTGTACCGCAAGCAGCGCACCGTCAAAATCCATAGTTTTAATCTCCAGTTTCTTACCCATGGCATCTGCTATTGCCTGTGCAATATCCATGTCAATACCAACAACCTTATCACCTTCCATATATTCATAAGGTGCAAAGCCCGGTTCTGTACCTACGATTAAAGTATCAGTCTCACCTGACCCCGTCTCGGTTCCGGTTTCAGCAATATCATCATTACCCGAACTGCCGGTACCCTTTGTTCCGCAGCCAACAAGTGATATAGCAAGTACAATGGTAAGCATTGAACATAATAACTTCTTCATAAATAAGTTCCTCCTAAATTCATATTTATAAAATATTATTTATATTAATGCTTAGTATTGTACCACGTTCATGAAAAATTTCAAGAGTCTTTTTACTTTT
>JAEZSL010000065.1 GCA_023443925.1 Bacillota bacterium
AACACAGATAATAACATATATAATTGTTATTATAGCTTTTAAAATTTCCATCACTGCACCTCCTAAAGCTTCAATGCTAATTCTAACATACAATATTACAGATTTCAACTATTTTTTGTACAAGATACCCGCTATCCGCTTGGATGAATCTGAATATAGCCTATTTCTTAATAAGCAGGGATTTACCGGTCATTTCTTTCGGCTGCTCCATTCCCATCATTTCGATCATGGTTGGTGCAAGATCCGCCAGGCAGCCATCCTCTTTTAATGTATAAGCCTTGTCGTAGTTAACCAGGATAAATGGCACTTCATTAATGGTATGGGCCGTAAAAGGTTCTCCGGTGGTGTAATCAACCAACTGCTCCGCATTACCATGGTCAGCACAGATAAACATCTGTCCGTCAACAGCTAATAAAGCTTCGTAAGCCATGCCTACGCACTTATCAACAGCTTCCACAGCTCTAATGGCAGCATCCTGAATACCGGTATGGCCTACCATATCCGGATTGGCAAAGTTAACGATAATAACATCATATTTCAGTGATTTAATCGCTTCTACCAAATTACCAGCTACATCAAATGCACTCATCTCCGGCTGTAAATCGTAAGTAGCTACTTTTGGAGAATTTACCAGTATACGTTCTTCTCCTGCATTGGGAACTTCTACGCCTCCGTTAAAGAAGAAGGTAACATGGGCATATTTCTCTGTTTCGGCAAGTCTTAACTGCTTTAAGTTATTAGCCGCCAGAAACTGTCCGAAGGTATTATCAATGGATATCTTATGAAATGCTACAATTTTATTTTTGATTGTAACGTCATATTCGGAAAAACAAACATAAGTTAAGGGCATTCTTCCATTGTCTCTCTTAAATCCGGCAAATTCATCATCACAGAAAGCTCTTGTAATTTCTCTTGCTCTGTCAGGTCTGAAATTAAAGAAAATGACAGAATCATCTTCCTTAATCGTTGCAACCGGTCTGCCGTCTTTTGTAATTACAGTAGGTACTACAAATTCATCATTTACATTTGCCTCATAAGATTTTTGTATAGCCTCTACTCCGTTTTCAGCCGTATCACCTTCACCAAAAACCATGGCACGGTAAGCTTTTTCTACCCTGTCCCATCTATTGTCACGGTCCATAACATAATAACGGCCCATAACGGTAGCAATCTGGCCGACACCCAGTTCTTCCATCTTATCAGCCAGTGCTTGTGCAAAGCCTTTACCAGAAGTAGGTGCCGTATCCCTGCCGTCTAAGAAGGCATGTACATATACATTCTTAACTCCTTCTTTTTTAGCCATTTCCAGCAATCCGTAAAGATGGGTAATGTGGCTGTGTACACCACCGTCAGAAAGGAGTCCGAATAAGTGCAGATCAGAGCCTTCTTTTTTGCAGTTATCCATTGCTTTTAACATTGCTTCGTTTTTAAAGAAATCGCCGTCCTTGATTTCTTTTGTGATTCTGGTCAGTTCCTGGTAAATAATTCTTCCCGCACCCATATTAAGATGTCCTACCTCAGAATTTCCCATCTGGCCTTCCGGAAGACCTACTGCCATTCCGCTGGCATAACCCTTTACGAAGGGGTATTCCGTCATCAATTTATCCATAACCGGGGTATCGGCTAATTTTACCGCATTGCCTTCTTTTTTCTCATTTAAGCCATATCCGTCTAATATCATTAATACCGTAGGTTTTTTACTCATTATGTTTACTCCTTTGTCTGTAATACATAGTGACTTAATAAAATTATCACTACAAAATCTTAAATAAGGTTATGGGCCTTATTTAAGACAAGAAACTGGTTTATTGTATTATTGTAATTATTGTCTTATTTGTAATTAACAATTTTACCAAAGTCAGGTTTTAAGCTTGCACCGCCAACTAAACCGCCATCGATGTCAGGCTGTGAGAATAATTCAGCCGCACTTGCTGCGGTTACGCTGCCGCCGTACTGGATACGGATCGCTGCTGCGGTTGCCACATCATAGATCTCAGCAATACATTGACGGATCGCTTTGCATACTTCCTGAGCCTGTTCGGTTGTAGCAACTTTACCGGTACCGATAGCCCAGATAGGTTCGTAAGCAATTACTGCTGTTTTAGCCTGATCCGGTGTTACATTTAAAAATGCAATCTTAATCTGCTGGCGGATAAAATCAATGGTAACACCTTGTTCTCTCTGGGTAAGGGATTCACCGCAGCAAATAATGGGAGTTATGCCATGTTCAAATGCTTTTAATACTTTTTTATTAACCGTTACATCGGTTTCAGCAAAATATTCTCTTCTTTCAGAATGACCGATAATAACATATTTAACGCCGATATCAGTAAGCATATTAGGTGCAATTTCACCGGTAAAAGCGCCGTTTTCTTCATAATACATGTTTTCAGCACCGATTTCAATATTAGATCCTTTTGCAGCTTCAATCGCTGTAGTAAGGGAAATAGCAGGTACGCAGAATACCACATCCGCATCTTTTGTCTCAACCAGAGGTTTTAGTTCATTTATTAAGGTAACAGTCTCACTGGGAGTTTTATTCATTTTCCAGTTACCGGCGATTATTTTCTTACGCATAGTTTTCTCCTTTATGTCAGACAGAATTAAGATATCAATAAGAGACTCCTTTTTGCATTCTTTATTACTGCCCTATATTCGTTCAGAAAGGGACGGTAAGTTATAAAACAGTTACCTGTCCCTGTAATTAATAGTCTCTTTATTATTTGTCGTTAGCTGCTGCTACTCCGGGAAGTTCTTTTCCTTCCAGGAATTCAAGGGAAGCGCCGCCGCCGGTTGAAATATGAGTCATCTTATCACCATAACCTAAGATATTAACCGCTGCTGCGGAATCACCGCCGCCGATAATGGTAGTAGCTTCTATTTCTGCCAGTGCCTTTGCAACTGCTATGGTACCCTGGGCAAAGTTGGAGAATTCGAATACCCCCATAGGTCCGTTCCAAACAACGGTTTTAGCGTTCTTTATAGCATCTGCATATAATTCACGGGTTTTTTCACCGATATCAAGTCCCTGCCAGTCAGCTTCGATTTCACCGCGGCCTACGGTCTTGAATTCAGCATCATTGGAAAAGTCTTTTGCTACAACAGTATCCACAGGGATTAATAATTTAACGCCTTTTTTCTCTGCCTTGTCCATCATTTCTTTCGCATATTCCAGATAATCAGCTTCCAGTAAGGAATTACCCACTTCTTCTCCTAATGCTTTCATGAAGGTATAAGCCATACCACCACCGATTATTAATGTATCAACTTTATCTAATAAGTTATCAATTACGGAAATCTTGCTGGATACTTTGGAGCCGCCAAGGATAGCAACAAAAGGTCTTTCAGGGTTGTTTACCGCATTGCCCAGGAAATCAATTTCTTTCTGCATTAAGTAACCTACAACTGCAGTATCCACATACTTCGTTACACCAACGTTGGAGCAGTGTGCTCTGTGAGCGGTACCAAAGGCATCATTTACAAATACATCACAAAGAGATGCCAGGTCTTCGCTGAAAGCATCCACGTTCTTTGTTTCTTCTGCTCTGTAACGGGTATTCTCAAGAAGTACTACATCTCCTTCTTTCATCGCTGCTACAGCTGCTTTTGCATTGTCGCCTACTACATTGGCATCTGCTGCAAATGTAACCGGCTGTCCAAGTAATTCTGTTAATCTTACGGCAACCGGTGCTAAAGATAATTCCGGTTTCGGTTCGCCCTTGGGTTTACCAAGATGGGAGCAAAGGATAACCTTTCCGCCATCTCCGATTAACTTCTTGATGGTTGGAAGTGCTGCCACCAGACGGTTTTCATCTGTTATTCTTCCTTCCTGTAACGGAACATTAAAATCACATCTTACTAAAACTCTTTTGCCTTTTACATTAATATCATCTACTGATTTCTTATTAAGCATATGTGTGACTCCTTTCGATTTCATAATAAGCCGTATGCGGCCGTATATATAAGCTGATGTATAAAAATAAGTCCGGTCATTGCTTTAAGCCATAGAGGGTTCGGTAAACGTTCCTCGACTTAATTTACAAAGACCGGACCCATTATAGGATCAATATTAATATTAGAACTGGCTACAGTTCTAATTGCGCTGTTAGGCGCCGGGTACTACAATTTAATTAATTTAATTCAGCAAAATACTTAATAGTTCTTACCATCTGGCTGGTATAGGAATTTTCATTGTCATACCAGGATACAACTTTAACCAGTGTTTGTCCATTACCAAGATCAGTAACTTTAGTCTGGGTTGCATCGAATAAGGAACCGAAAGTAATTCCGATGATATCGGAAGATACTAATTCTTCTTCTGTATAACCAAAGGAAGGAGACGCTGCTGCTTTCATAGCTGCATTAACATCTGCTTTTGTAACTGTTCCATTGCAAACTGCTACTAATTCAGTAGTAGAACCAGTAGGAACGGGAACTCTCTGAGCAGATCCATCTAACTTTCCTGCTAATTCAGGAACAACAAGTCCGATTGCTTTAGCTGCACCAGTGGAGTTAGGAACGATATTAACAGCTGCTGCACGAGCTCTTCTTAAATCTCCCTTAGGATGAGGACCATCAAGTGTCATCTGATCGCCGGTATAAGCATGAATTGTAGTCATGAAACCTTTTGCGATTGGAGCTAATTTATTTAAAGTGTCAGCCATAGGAGCTAAACAGTTAGTTGTACAAGATGCTGCGGAAATAATTGTATCTTCTGCTTTTAATGTCTCTTCATTTACGCTGAATACAACGGTAGGAAGATCATCGCCAGCCGGTGCAGAAATAACAACCTTTTTAGCACCTGCATCAATATGAGCCTGGGATTTTGCTTTGGATACGAAAAATCCGGTGCATTCAAGAACTACGTCTACACCAAGTTCTTTCCAAGGAAGATCTTTAGGGTCTCTCTGAGCATAAATTTTGATTTCTTTACCTTCAACTACGATTGAATCTTCTTTCGCTTCTACTGTATCACCTTTTGCATATCTACCCTGTGCTGAATCATATTTCAATAAATGAGCAAGCATTTTAGGATTTGTTAAATCATTAATTGCAACGATTTCATATCCTTCAGCACCAAACATTTGTCTGAATGCAAGACGTCCGATACGTCCAAAACCATTAATTGCCACTTTTACTGCCATGTTATAATTCCTCCTAATTGTTAAATTTTATAATATACTGTCATGCCCTTTACATAACTAAAAAGCCGTAGATATAAATTATGTATATATGACAGCTATTAATCAAATTATCTGATTGACAAATTTTTCTCAAACACTATATCATTTTACCTTTTTTAAAATAAAATATCAAGTGGAAAATGCAAATTCATGGAATATTAATAGAATTTACATATTTATTTAGTTCTAGTCCTATTATTTGTGCAAAATATTTGTAATAAATTTACTTGTACCATAAAATGACTCTATTAATTTAAAAGGCATTTTTATTAACGCACTTTTATGATTTAAACACTCCTACTACCAAATCAGTAGTAAGAGTGTTTAATCATCAAATTATTTCATGCTGCCCTTGCCTGACATACCGGATTGACCGGACATTCCAGCCTGGCTGTTAATGAAATTTTTTACGTTCATGATTTCATCCTGGGTAGCTTTTTGAGAGGATTGATAATAATTTTTATTTTTAGCGATTGTATATAATTCATACTGACAGGTTTCACCCTCATTACGGAATTTTTGAAGAGTCTGTCTAAGTTCTTGATTTTCCGTCTGAGCTATCATATCTGCCATACTTTTCAAGCCCGAGTTAATTGAATTTAAAGCATCCGTTACCATTACTTGCTCTTGCATATGCTAACCTCCTATTTTAAGAATTGAATTAAGGTCTGTTTTTTCTGCTCAGCTGACTGAGATTCTTTTTGGAAGAATTGTTTTACATAAGGATCCGTACAATTTTCAGCATAGGATTTGTATTTTTCCTTATCCGTTTCACTAAACAGCAATAGATGTCTTAAATTCTGCAGTTCCATTTCTGATATATTACTCATTTAAATTTCCTCCTTTTTTACTCGAAATAATACAGATAATTGCAACAAGAAACATGCGTATAGGGGTTTTTCACAAAAATCATTATTTTATCAATATCAATGATAATATTTCATGAAAACATTAATTTCTTTGAGCAGTTATCTATAGTTATTATCTCAACGGAGGCATTTTATTATGCAAGAAAAGCTTTGCTTTTTATCCAGATTTTAGCTATTATTAATAGAAATCCATCAGTCTCATTCAATATTCAGTTTTTTTGCAGAAATATTTTTTACCAATTCTATTTCAATTCCTAATATCAAACCTTATATTTCCTGATCATTTTTTATTACAAATTTTCATATAATTCTTCATAAAGTCTTGCCGAATTATTCCAGGAAAAGTCTTTTTCCATACCCCGGTCTATTATCTTATTCCATTCTCTTTTTTTATTAAAATAGATCGTTTTAGCATAGCGGATTACAGCTAACATTTCATGGGCATTATAATTGGTAAAGCTAAATCCGGTCCCGGTACTTTCATATTCGTTATAAGGTTCCACCGTATCCTTTAGACCTCCGGTTTCCCTTATAATCGGTACTGTTCCGTAACGGAGGCTGATAAGCTGGCTTAAACCGCAGGGTTCAAACAGAGACGGCATTAAAAATGCATCACAGGCCGCATATATTTTATGTGCTTTTTCATCGGAATAATAAATATTGGCGGATACCCTGTCTCCGTACTTCCAGGCATAATGCCGGAACAGGTTTTCATATTTTTGCTCTCCGGTACCCAAGATTACAAGCTGGGTGTCCTCCGAGCATAATTCCTCTATAATATAATCGATTAAATCGAAGCCTTTCTGGTCAGTCAGCCTTGATACGATACCAATCATAAATCTTTTATCGTTCTGTTCAAGGCCAAATTCTTGCTGCAGAGCCCGTTTGTTTTTTATTTTTTCTTTCCGGAAGTTTTTCGTATTATAGTTTCGATAGATTAAGGTGTCATTTTCCGGATTATATTCCTCGTAATCGATGCCATTTACAATACCGGCAAGGACATTGCTTCTGGCACGCATCAAACCATCCAGTCCTTCACCATAAAAAGGTGTGGTTATTTCATGTGCATAGGAGCTGCTGACGGTTGTGACATAATCTGCATATACAATTCCGCCTTTTAAATAGTTTGCATTTCCATAAGCTTCTAATTTATCGGCTGTAAAATAATAATCGGACAGACCGGTAATATCCTTAACGGTTTTTAGGTCCCATACTCCCTGAAATTTCAGATTATGTATCGTCATTATCGTCTTAATGCCTCTGTAAAACTCGTTACTCATAAATATATCCTTCAGATAAATCGGCAGCAATCCGGTCTGCCAGTCATGGCAGTGAATAATGTCCGGTTTAAAATCCAGAATCGGAAGGGCGGAAAGGCACGCTTTGCAAAAGAAAGCAAATTTTTCAATGTCCTCATAGACATTTCCGTAAGGTGTGTTTCCGGTAAAATAAAACTCGTTGTCAATAAAATAGTAAGTAATGCCGTTATAGGAGGTTTCCAGCAGTCCGACATACTGGTTTCTCCATGACAGATCCATGTCAAAATGTGTTTTAAACTCCATTTTTTCTTTCAGTATATCCGGAATCACCCTGTATTTGGGCAATATCACACGTATATCGTATTCTTCCTGATTCATGTATTTTGGCAGAGATCCTACTACATCTGCCAATCCGCCAGTTTTAATAAATGGAACGCATTCTGATGCTGCATATAATACTTTCTTCATCCATTACCCTCCCGCATATATTACTATCTTAGAACATCATATTAATTATACATTATACTTGTCTAATGTAAAAGCAATTTTTAAGTAAAGCGAAACAAAAAAGGTTATAGCCACCTGGTTAAAACAGGCAGCACAAAGTAATATAAAAGCCTGTCTTAAAGAGATAAACTCCGGAAGACAGGCTTCTTTCTATTTCACATTGGATTATAAAACTTGGATTATACAATACAATAACCTATGCTCTTAATTTATATTCCAATCTAATTTTATCAGCAATTAGTGCAACAAATTCCGAATTGGTAGGTTTGCCTTTACCGTTGCTTACGGTATATCCAAATAATTCATCAATCGTATCCATCTTCCCTCTGCTCCAGGCAACCTCAATTGCATGTCTGATTGCTCTCTCCACACGGCTTGGAGTAGTTTTATGTCTCTTTGCGATAGATGGATATAAAAGTTTTGTGATAGAATTCAACATTTCATTATCATTAACAGACATCATAATTGCATCTCTTAAATACTGATATCCTTTAATATGAGCCGGAACACCAATCTCATGTATAATATTGGTTACATCGGACTCCAGGTTTCTTTCCTTATAATCATCTTTACTTTCATAAGCGCTAACCCGGTGGTTATCAATCAATTTATTATTATGTAAATCACCTCTGACTTGTTTAATCCTTGTCAGTACCATATTATTATCGAAAGGTTTCATGATATAGTAGCTGGCACCAAGTTCAAATGCATTTTCTGTCACTCCTTCTTGTCCAATAGCTGTTATCACAATAAACGCTGGTGTTTTTTTGTAAGATTCATCTAATCTTACTTTTTCCATTACGCCTAATCCATCTAATTTGGGCATAATTAAATCTAAGAGTACCACATCCGGTTTTTTATCCTTAATCATTTCCAGAGCATCAATTCCATTTTCAGAGGTCCCTACAACCTCTATATCTGAATCGCCCCTTAGTATCTCTTCTAATAATTTAACGATTCTCTCGTTATCGTCCACGATTGCTACATTAATCTTACCCACTTTGATTCCTCCCAAAATATTACCTGTTACGGTTTTGATTTATTATTACTAAAATTGATTTCTTGCCTTTCCTCCCTTCTGGATAATATTGTTACATAATTCACGAATTTTGCCCACCATGTACTACATTATACCTCGTTTCAACCCTTAAGTCAATATTTTCCATATTATTTACCAATTATTTTACAATACTATAGAATATATCTGCAAATATAGTGAGCTTTTACATAATTATATATGAATTAGCACCATCCAAGAATTGTGTTATCGAATCATTTGTAAAAACTTACCATATTTGCATTATATACATTTATTCCCATATTATCAATTGTTTCTTATCGCAATTTACGACATGAATGTTTTGTATTTAGGGTAATATGCATACAATTTTGAGGATTATAAATACTTATCTGTTAATTGGTTGTATTTATGTGGGGGATTTTCTCGCAATCGTAAATATTTTCCAATTTCCCGTCGATATATTAATAGAATTAATTTTCTTCCAAATTATTAATCATATTTTCAATAAACGTACCGTAACCTTTGGTAGAATCCTGTATAAATACGTGGGTAACCGCTCCGATTATCTTTCCGTTCTGCAAAATAGGGCTGCCGCTCATTCCTTGTACGATTCCTCCGGTCAAAGTAATCAACTCCGGATCAACAATACGGATCACCATACCTTTGTTGGGACTTGAACTGTTGATATCAATTTTCTCTATCTCTATATTGTACTCTTTAACCGAATTGTCTACGCAGCTGAGAATGGTAGCCGGTCCAAGCTGTACTTCCTGCTTTAACCCGATAGGCATGTAACCTTTTTTACTGACATAGTTATAACCGTTACTGATTGTCCCAAAAATTCCCTGATTGGTATTCTTAAGTATATTGCCTATTTTATTTTTATCGTTCTGATTTATTAAGCCGATCAGCTCACCCGGAGCATCTTTTCTTCCCTTTATTATAGTCATAATATCTGCCGAATAAAGCACGCCCCGGTCAATTTCCATAATGAGACTTGTATCTATATCCGTAATTCCATGCCCTAAAGCCCCGAATTCCCCTTTATCCGTGATAAATGTTAAGGTACCGATACCCTGTGTATTGTCTCTGATCCAGGCTCCGATTTTATATTCTCCATCAGCAGTCTTAACCGGGGATAAGTTATACTGTATATCCTTTTCCTCTCTTCTGACGTCTATTTTTACATCCGTTCCATTGCAGTTTTGAATTTCTTGTATTAAATCTTCCTTATTCTGAATGGTTTTACTATTAATTGCCGTAATGTAATCCCCTGATTTTAGTTTGTTCAAAGCCGGTTCATAGTTAAGGCCGTCTGCCCCATTAATTACACCGGTTCCCAGTACCAGAACCCCGTCAGTTTCTATATATATTCCTATGGGGTTTCCGCTTGGCAGCAATTCCGTAGTATTAATTACACCCAATTCAACCTGCTTAAAATTAAAAAAACCAAACAATTTTAAATTAATTTTATATTGGCCGGTTTTTGATGATTTTAATGAAAATGGTTTATTTAAATCTAGTTTAATTTGATCGGTGGGTACAGTTTTATTATTAACACTTATAACATCAACTTCTTCATCGACAAAATTACCGCTGATTGGAAGATTAAAATTAAAATCTTCATTCTCTCCGACCATTATCTTGATCTTATCCGGTATTCTGTCATCTAACTCTTTATAGGTGAAAAATAAAAGAACTGCGATATTTATACATAATATTAAAATTAGAATTTTACGATATACAGACTTTCTATGCATAAGTTAGGCTCCTATCTTTCGGCTTTTTCGTCACTTTTTCCGGACATGAGTCCTGCAGTTTAGGGTTTTAAATCTAAGTAAAAATGAATCCTTAGAAATAAAAAAGGATATACGGTTAGTGTATATCCTTAAATGACTACCTTTTGATAGTATACCTATTTAATTTTATTTCAAACTAGTATTTTTTAGTTGTTTTTGCTAATTCTTTCATTTCTTTTGCACTCTGTAAAACAGTCTCTGTAATTACAGCCCCTCCGAGAATCCTGGCAATTTCTTCCACGGATTCATTTTCCTTAAGACCCCGGATGGATGTCCTGGTTGTAATACCGTCGGTGGATTTTTCTATAATATAATGAGAATCCGCCATTGCCGCTATCTGCGGCAGATGGGTAATGCATAAGACCTGATGGTTCCCGGCAATCATAGAGAGCTTTTCGGATACCTTTTGCGCAGTTCTTCCGCTTACACCAACATCTATTTCATCAAAAATCAGTGTTTCGATATCATCCTTATCAGCCAGTACCGATTTAATAGCAAGCATGATTCTCGACAACTCACCTCCGGAAGCAACCTTGGATAATGGTTTCAATTCCTCACCGGGATTGGTTGAGATTAAAAATTCAGCATCATCAAAACCGTTCGCTGTATAATGACCGGTTTCTTTAAACTGCATTTCAAATTTAACATCAAGAAAATTTAAATCAATTAAGGCTTCCTTCATTTTGGCTGTTAATTCAGCTGCTTTTTCCCTGCGGATCTCCGACAATTGGCCTGATAGTTTAGCCAGCAGGTTTTCTTTAAGCTCCAACTGCCTTGTTAAATCTGCTAATGTTTCTTCATAATTGTTGTACCAGGAAAGCTTTTTCTCACTTTCTTCACAATACTTTAGTATATCCTCAATACTGCTTCCATATTTAGATTTTAAATGATTAATTAAATCCAGTCTGGCTTCTGTCACGGATAAGTCATCATCATGATTACTCATATCGGTTGTATACTCTGATAAATCCCGGTTAAAGTCATTTACCAGGGTTTCAATATCCAATATCTGATTATATAAACCGGAAAGCGAGTCGTCATATTCCAGCAGCTTCATAAGCTGTTTAACCGACCTGCCGATACTATCACCTGCGGAATCCGTTATCTGATAGCTCATCCAGTCATACACATTATTTAATCCTTCCGCTATAGTTTTTGCATTGGAAAGTTTTTTATACTCCGCCGCAAGCACCTCATCCTCTCCTTTTTTCAGAGCTGATTTTTTTATTTCATTGATTTCATATTCCAAAAAAGAGATTTCCCGCAATCTTTTATCTTCATCTGTTTTTAATTCGCTTAATTTTGATCGAAGGGCGGTATATTCCTTATATTCGGCTTCCAGCTGTTTTTTAATACCTCCAAGAGCCGATTTGGCAAAATGATCCACAATATCCAGATGTTTTTCTTTATAAAGCAGTGACTGATGTTCATGCTGTCCATGTATATCTATTAATAAACCGGCTATGTCTTTTAGCACACCGGCTGTTACGGTCTGTCCGTTGATTTTGCTGATGCTTTTATTGTTCATAATTCTTCTGCTGATTATAACCTGTCCATCTTCAGCAGGCAAATCCATGTTATCCAGTACTTGTAAAATCTGCTGATCTTCAATCTGGAATATCAATTCTACCAGAGCATAATCCGCACCTTTTCGTATGATATCCTTCGTTATTTTGCCGCCCAACGCAACATTGACCGATCCGATAATTATAGACTTTCCGGCTCCTGTTTCTCCGGTAAGTATGTTCAGGTTGTCATTAAAAGTAACATCAACCTCATCAATGATAGCAAAATTCATAACATGTAAATTAAGTAACATTCAGTTCCTCCTATCGTTTGTTCATGTAAACAAACAATTCCCGGCCTCTCCAAACCGTGTAAACATATGTTCTGTCCACATTTTAACATAATATTTAGGGATTCGCAAATAGTTTTTGTTCCAGTAATTATATACCATCCTTCCTTCTGTTTTTCACAGAAATGGTTTTAGTATACAGATAAGCCAAAAGAGTATTACCTACCATTCGCTGAAGTAATGCATAAATATACAATAAAATGACATGTAATACGTTTATATTATGATAGCTTTCCACCTGCATGAATCAGGTATTTACGTACCGTATTCCAGTTTCCTCTGAAGTCTTCTAAAATGATGCTGAGGCAGCCTATTTCCAGATGCAATTCGTTGTCATCCCACCGGTCACCGATACCGGCTATAATGGGATTTGTTTCCTTCAAGCTTTGTACGATGTGTAATCTTTCCTTCTGGTGTTCGGACAGATATAGTTCACCCGGAGGATAGCCGTTGATTTTAAGCCATTTTTCGGTGATATCTTTAAGACTTATATCCCTTGCACCCATGTAGATTATTTTGCTGAACATAGCTAATTCATGTAAACAATCTATGCTCCCTGGTACAGCACTGTCTTTTAAAATAATTTCTTCACTATTAAATTCCGCTTTTTCATATAAATGGTGCCGATGCCTCGTATCGCAGATAGTACCATCTATAAATACTATAATCGTATTCATATATAATTCTCCACTCTATAATTTATCTATCCATAGCGATAATAGTCTAATTTCCTTTTATCTTTATTCTAAATCTTTTCCGCAATCAGATTTTAGTATAATCACCATATTTATTATATCTGTAACACCCTATTTAACAAATTTACATTTTCTTCTACTCATAAGATATAAAGCTGCTTCTTAAATTGTAAACCATAATCTCTCATGCATCAACTTCTATTTTTTTAGCTTTATGATATTATTTTTTAACAATCCAGGTAATCTGGCATCATCGGTAAATTCCATTTATATATTCGTGCGGGCTTATTAAAATAATAAAAAACTATCTGCTGTATCCAGTGTCCCTCTTAATGGCAGCATACCAAATACAGCAGATAGCTTTTATAGTTTATTTTATCAGGCCTCCATGATAAAAGGTTTCAAAAACTTTTAGCTCCCCCCAATATATTTCTTCTTTTCCCTGAAACCAGGTAAAATCGCCATTATAGGAATTGTAATAAGTATTATTCCCATTACGGTACAGCTCCGGTCCTCTAAAAGGTGCATGCTCAGGACGTAATAACAGGATTTCTTTCAAGAAATCCGAGGAAAACTCATTCTCCAGTGTCCTGCCGGAATAATTCATGGCCCATACCGGAATGTCATCCTCAAATAATGTCTCTTCTCCTGTAAATTTTTCTCCTCCAAAGTACGTGTCAAAATACTTTAGATTTCCCTGTTCAAATTTTAGATCATGGGAACAGGGACGGCAGCAGTCCTTCTCTTCCATTCCTTTACCGGCGTATGTATATTTTGTTGCGGCAAGTAAAAACTCAATTAATCTGTTACTGTTTAGTGACTTGGATACTGTATATTTATTCATACAGTCCGAATTCGTTTTTACCAGGCTGTCAATTGTTACACAAAATAGTTCACTGATTCGTATCAGGTTATCGATGTCAGGAAAGGTAATTCCCGACTCCCATTTTGCTACTGCCTGCCTCGAAATACCTAATTTTTCTGCCACTTCTTCCTGGGATAACCTTTTCTCCCGGCGCAGAAGCTGCAAATTATCATTAAATTTCATACCAACTCCTATCTGTGCGCTTAAGCGCACGTATAAATCAAGATGTTGAAAAACAGTATTTCGTTTTTTCAACCTAACTCCTATCTGTGTGCCTTGGCACACGAAATCAACTGCTACCTAATCCCATGGCATAAATAATCTGCTTGCAGATGGTTTACTGCCTCAAATCAAGGTGATCACCTCAGGTACAGTTTACCATAATCACTTAGGTTATCCATATACCGTTCCTTGCTTATTTGACAACCAGCGGTTGCAGCAGAAAAATCCTTGGCCTTAGACGTTTGGTATAGCACCTACATACTCTTCTCATATTTTATTCTATAATACACTTCAGTAAAAACGACAAACAAATAAGATATACACAGCATTAATATTAACTTTATTTCTACATTCATTAATGTTAAACAGAAAAATATACCTCCAAAGGTGAATATCATGACCTCATAAGCTTTCGCCTTTGATTTGTTACTAATGCTGACATTTCTTTCGTCCTTTGCTTCAATTTCAAGGTTTTTTCTCAGCTCCGGGTACTTTTTTGTTGCCTTGTGCTCTATGATACCGCCGAAACTATGCCCAAAGATTCCACATCCAAATGCCACCAGTAAATAGGCCAGGAGTTCTAAAAGCCCCTCAATTTCCTCCACCGTTTTAATCAGTATAAAACCTGCTGCTATCATAATTAAGCCCAGGACAGTCAATAAAACTGGCGTCAGCTTCTGTTGATTCCTGATTGAGTCTTTCATTTACCCTCCATTTCTGCGCTTTATGCGCTTAAAAAAGTTTGTGCTTATTATAGTAGTACAAACTATTAATCTTCATAAATAAATATATCTTCAATACCAAGTCCAAAATAACGTGCAATCTTAAAAGCTAAAATTATAGAAGGATTATAGCGACCATTTTCCAAAGATCCTATGGTCTGTCTTGAAACCTCCAGAGCCGATGCAAGTTCCTCTTGTTTTATGCCTCGTTCCTTACGGATTTCTTCCAGTCTGTTTTTCAATTCTACTCCTCCTTTTCCTTTATGGAAAGTTTGCTTTCCATAAATAATTTATCACGAAAATGCAAATATGTCAAGCTCACTTTCCATAAATGTTATAATATATTTATAATTAATAAAACTACCGTAAAGTGAAAATTAAATTCCATACTCTAACCCGAAAGTGGGTGCGGACGTTTGGAGATGCGGACGTTTAGACCTAAATTGTTAATCCTAGACTACGTCTATTTTCCAGTGGGTTCATAACACTGAGTGATATTTTGATACGTTTTATTTGGCCGAAATAAAACAAAATAAAACTAATCGTAAATGTTAATATAAAGCAGGTTTTTAGTATTCAATTCTCCATACTTTCAGCAAAAGAAAAGCTGCAGGAACTATAGGCAGCTATGTAAATCCTGCTTCCCTTTCGTTCCTGACAGCTTAAAATTACTTATTAAATAATAACAACACTTGTTAATATCCTAATAACCGGACTTAAGTGCTTTGAGTCCTTTTCCCCTTAAATCCATAAATATCCCCGATTATATTCGTTCTTATAAAGCTTTTTTTACGGTCTTTAATAATATCTTATTCTGGAAACCGCCGCGTCTTATGGCCTTCTCTTTACGTACTTCCTGAATTTTATCCTCGGAAATACCTCTGGCCTCGCATATTGCAAACACAACTTCAAGAATATCAGCCAGATCTTCAATTCCATTGCTGGTCAAGTACTCTGCTGTTTCTTCTTTCAGTTTTTTGTTCAGTTCCGCCATATATTCTTCGTCGGAAAGTATGACATATTCCGGAATTTGTTTACTCTCTTTAATTATTTCGGGTACTCTGTCCCGAACTAGTTTATTATAGATTTTATGCATGGTATACCCCTCCTGTTTTCTCAAGATACTATCTTACTTAAATTATTGCGGCTTATACGCCTTTACTTCTTAAATAATTATCTTCATCCTCTCTGGCCTCCAGAAATGCATCTAATAAGTTTATATTATAATAGTCTGCAATCCGGATTACCTGTCCTAATACATCAGCCAGTTCATTACCAATTTTATTAAGGTTCTCATCGGGGTTTTCTGCCTTAAAACAGTAGTAATCCTCCTGTATCATAACACATTTGGCTAACTCACCCACCTGCTTGGACAATTCTATCATAGCTCCTTCCACACCCCAGTTTTTACCTTCGATTGTAGAAAAACGTGTTACAATCTCCCGATACATTTCTACTGCCTGTTCAAAAGTGACACCCATAATACCTCCTATTTCATATAATTTATAATGCTTCAAAAATATGATTCAGGTGACAAACCAAATGAACTTATGACACTTAAATCATAAAATTTCATTTAAAATCTTTATACATCAAACTTGGCTGAATTCCTGTATTATTTTGATATTTCCCGCTTTTGTACAAATCATAATCGCCGCTGATCGTATGATAATAAATCTGGCATATCTCCACATTCGGATATATAATAACCGGCTGAACACAAAAGATCTCAAGTGTCCAGTAACCGGCAAAACCGATATCCCCAAAACCGGCCGTAACATGGATAAATAAGCCGAGGCGGCCGGTTGATGAACGTCCTTCCAGCATCGGTATGTACCCCATGGTTTTGGTATATTCTTTTGTTCTTCCTAAATAGAGCTTATTAGGCTGGAGCAGTAATCCATCCTCAGGAATTATTATCTTTTTAGTAGAGTTTAACTTCTTCATATCAAGTATATCATTATCATAGATCAGTAATTCATTGTGTAATGACAGGTTATAGCTGTTCGGGTTAATCCTGCTTTCATCAAAAGGATCAATTATGATTTCTTTTCCCATATGGTTTTTGATTTCTTTACCTGATAATATCATACCATAACTCCCATGAATTTATAACAACTTTGTATCTTACTATATAATAAAACATAATCTTCCAACTATCAACACAAATATCAGTTTATATAATTAAAAATACCGGCTCCAGTTATTTTAACTACAAAAAAACCACCTTTTCGCATATCACATGAAACAAGAGGCCTTAACCTGGTGTACTAAGGATTTCTCCTGTGATTATGATAATTACGAAAAGGTGCATATTATTTGTTTAATATAGAATAAATTACGGATGGAATATTTTCAAGGGCGGTCTGCCTTTCCACCGCACCGATATTATATGCAACTTTAGGCATTCCATATACTACGGAGGACTTTTCATCCTGTCCTATGGTCTTTGCTCCCTTTTGCCGCATGGCAAGCAGACCTTTTGCACCGTCATAGCCCATGCCGGTCAGTAATACACCAATTGCTCCTGCACCGGCTTCCTTGGCTACCGATTCAAAGAGCACGTCAACAGATGGACAATGTCCGTTAACTTTATTCCCGGCAAAACATTCCACTTTTAATTTATCGCCGACTTTTTTTATCTTCATATGCTGATCGCCCGGTGCAATTAAAATCTTTCCATTTTCAATATAATCTCCTGTTTTAGCCTCTTTTACCGAAAAAGCGAATGCACTGTTAAGTCTATCCGCAAACATCCGGGAAAATACCGGAGGTATATGCTGAACTATAACCATACCAGGAATCTGTGCGGGCAAATTCTTAACCAGGGTATATATCGCTTCCGTACCGCCGGTTGAAGCACCGAGAGCAATCACTTTGCAGCTCCCGTTTGCAGCCGTTTTTTTTAACTTATCTGAAATACTGTCCGATTGCCCTGGATTGCTGCCAAACTGTACTTTAGCTGCAGCAGCAATTTTTATTTTAAATATCATTTCATTTATAAATTCTTCGACACCTTTTAAAGAATTTATATTTGGTTTGGCTATAAAATCCACTGCGCCTGCATTCATGGCCTCAAATACCGAATCACTAATGGAACTGACTACAATAACCGGCAGCGGATACTGGGGAAGCAGCCTTTTTATAAATTCAATTCCATTCATTCTCGGCATCTCAACATCACAGGTCATGACATCCGGCTCATATTTTAATATTTTATCTCTTGCATCAAAGGGATCTGCAGCGGTTGCTACAACTTCAATGCCGGGATCAGTTGTCATTCCACGGGCTAAAACCTCCCGGAATACTATGCTGTCATCGACAACCAAAACTCGTATCTTTTTACCCA
>JAEZSL010000097.1 GCA_023443925.1 Bacillota bacterium
ACACTGCTTATATTTTGTCAAGACTCTGGCCAAAAATCAAGCCAGCCGGCTTGATTTTTGAGACGTTAGAGGCTTGTAAAAAATATAGTGTTCGAGGGAAAGGCAGCTAAATTGAATATATATACGCTCGTATTCATTCAAAATACAAAATTGACCTTTTGACACCCGAATCCTTTGAGATAAAAACTCTCTGTATGCCGGATGGCTGGTTTTTTTGGCTTTATAAAGAAGACAGGAGAAGAATATATGAGATTAGATAAGTTTTTAAAAGTATCCAGATTAATTAAAAGAAGAACGGTAGCAAATGAAGCCTGTGATGCAGGCAGGGTATTGGTTAACGGTAAACCTGCCAAGGCTTCTGCTGCGGTAAAAGTGGACGATGTTATCGAAATCGGATTCGGCAGCAAGGCGGTTAAGGTACAGGTCTTAGATGTCCAGGAAACGGTTCGAAAAGACGATGCCAAGGAATTATACAAATACCTGTAAGCGTGATTAATCATGTCCCGATTTTTAAACAGCACCTTTAGATATTTGGCATGAAATACAGAGTCTTTTAATATACTGAATTGAAGTAAAGTATATTAGGAGGCTTTTATTATGGACGATAAACAACAGGTTCAGAAAAACCATAAAGTAAGTTTAAATGCAAGGAGTTCAGCAACCATAACCGGAGTAAAAGACGTATTATCTTTTGATGCAGGTGAAGTCCTCTTGGAAACAGAGCAGGGCATACTGATGCTTCGGGGCAATGACCTGCATGTGAACCGTCTGACTTTGGAAAAAGGCGAAGTAGACGTTGACGGTAAAATTGACAGCCTGACTTATTCCGATTCCAATAATTACGGCAAATCCGGTGAATCATTAATTAGCAGACTGTTCAAATAGTGCAGGAGGTAAAGCTGGCGATGAACGATGCAATTATGGTAGAACTGCGTTTTTTTTGCACTTCCGTATTTTGGGGTGTTCTGCTGTTAATATTCTACGACGTACTGCGGATAATAAGAAGAATAATTAACCATAACGGATTTTTTATTGCATTTGAAGACTTAATATATTGGGTTGTATCCAGCCTTTTAATCTTTCGAATGATGTACCGGCAGAATAACGGTATTATCCGGGGGTTTGCAATTCTTGCAATGCTTTTAGGAATGATACTTTATCACTCGGCCTTAAGTGAATTTCTGGTTGACACTATATCCGGGTTAATTAATAAAGTATTAGCTCTGATCTGGAAAATGATTGGAATCATATTGTTTCCAATAAAATGGATATTAGGTCGAATTAAGAGAATATTTGTTTGGATATATGGCAAAATCAAAAAATTCATTCATTTTTTAATAAAAATATTGAAAAAATTCCGTAAATCTAGTAAAATGGCAGTATCGGAAAAGGAAGAAAATAATTAAGTGAAAAATAGGAAGAAGTTAAAAAATTATTTTTTCACTTAATTTTTATGTTTGCGAATGTGTGCCGTTTACAGGCATACGGAAGGAGTAATTTTGAGAGGGAAGAAAAGGGTAAGAAGAAGGGCACGACGGACAGGCTTGGGTTTGATTGCGTTTATGGTTCTTATGGTATGCGGTATCGTGACCTTTAACAGACAGACCCTGGATAGGGCTACCATTAAAGCAGCGGCCAGAATAACCGAACTGAATGACGTTATTGATCAGGAAAAGGAAGAGGCAAAAGAAATACAGGAAAAGAAAGCCTACGTACAGACTAAGAAATATATTGAAGAAATGGCCAGGGAAAAACTCGGGCTGGTGTATAAAGATGAAATCATCTTTAAGGCCGACGAAGGCAAATGATATTTTCAAAGAAGTGCAAAAAATAAAAATTATTAAAACAATTACATGAAAAGATTAAAACAACTTACATGAAAAGATTGACAAGCTTTTAAAAAGCAGTTATAATGTAGTTCGTCACTTCGGCGAAGTAGCTCAGTTGGCTAGAGCATGCGGTTCATACCCGCAGTGTCGGCGGTTCAAATCCGTCCTTCGCTATTTCTCTTTACAACAAATTTTAAACAGCAGAATATTAGTTTTAAATGATCCTGTTATAGATTACCTGTTGGGTAATGTTAATAACAGGTTTTTTTAATACAATGGGAAATGTGGAGAATCCATAGCAAAAGACTATGCCAAAGCATATGAAATACGTTTAAACGAAACAAAATAAAAAGGTAAAGAAATCGTCCGGTTGTGTAGGAAAACATTGCCGGGCTATTTTGGTTATTTCGGCAAAAGCAGAATTTCTTTACAGTTTCGAAAAAAATAATTATATTCCCTTTCATTTTTGGAGATAGAAGCAGAACAGTTTTGTCTGAATTACAAATAATATATTACAAAATCCTTGTTAATTCATACTTATTTTTTTAGTTACGGATTAAAAAATTATATTTAAAACCCAATTCTTTTTTAAATTGAGCTGTATTTAACGCTCAGATTAGTATTGATATTCGTAAACATTCTTATAAAGTGTTCAATGTAGTATCCTTTCAGGATTAATTCCGCAGTCGATGTAATGCGGTGGAAAACTTATCTTTAAAGGTTAATACTGCCATAAAAGATAACTTAGTACCTTTCTTAAGGGACTTAATGAAACAGTGCCCTAAGCCTTTAATTCTGCGTTCACAACCTAAAGTGAATTTCTTAATAAGCCTTAACTCTCTTGATTCGATTCAATGGTGCATTCTATGAAATTCTTGTCAAAAACTTTTTGATAACCCCCTCTTATTTTTGACAAACATTTTAAAATCTAAAATCTATAATACAGGTCTAACGGATAACCTGGACTGAAAAGCCGGTTCCATAATAATATCCGCATGAGGAGGGCAGAAAAATAAAAATGAAAGAATTGAATATGAGAAAATTTTTGGTTAATTTGCTGGGGGTAGTCATGGCACGGGCTGTCTTTGCAGGAATGAATCCGATTGCAATCGGATATTTTGCAGCGGTTTACCTGGAGAGAAAGGGAAGGCTTACTATAATGCTTACGGTCCTTTTAGGCATGCTCACCGTACTTCCTGTAGTTGATATAGCTAAATATGCAATTGTAATGCTGGTAATATCCATTATAACCGCATTATTGGAATACAATAATAAAAGAGTGACCGTGCTGACACTGGGCACGCTGGCTGGTGCCGTAACGGCCGCCATTACCATAGCAGGTGGTTTGATGTATGAAAATCCCATATATTATATATTAACCGGAGTTGGTGAAGGGATTGCAATCTTTGCCGTAAGCTTTGTCTTCCGGAGAGGTATTGAGCCTTTTCTGCATGGAGTCAGAGGACAAGCTCTTGATAATGAACAAATTATCAGTATTGCGGTTATGCTGGCATTGTTTATTTATGGATTACCGGATTTTTCAGCCTTGGGGTTTTCCCTGACCATGACGGTATCCTTGTTTAGTATTTTATTTACCGGGTATAAGTATGGTGCGGGCTATGGTGCCCTAGCAGGGGCGGCCTGCGGGATTATAATGGCATTAAAGACCGGACAGATAAACCAGATCGGATTTTTATGCATGTTAGGAATTGTGGCAGGAACCTTCCGGGAGCTGGGCAGGCTGGTAAGCCTGTTAATGTATTCGGCCGGGGTTATTATTCTGGGTGAATTATATAAGAATTCCCAGCTGGGTTTATCCGGTGTAGGTGCTCTGGTTTCCTGTGCCGTTTTGTTCCTGCTGCTTCCCAAAACCGTTATATTCCGGGTTAATTCCAGTGATGAGGAGGGCAAGGAGGATATTTTTATAAAGCAGAATATACAAAATGTAACCAGGGGGAAATTAAGGGACTTCTCCGAGTCTTTCCACAGTCTTTCCAATACTTTTTCGTCGATTTCGGAAAAAAAGATGTCTTTAAGCAAACAGGACAAAAGTGAAATCTTTGACGAGGTATCGGAACACCTTTGCAAGGACTGTTCCAACTGCAATACCTGCTGGAAAAGCTATTTTTATGAAACCTATCAAGGCGCTTATCATATCCTGGATGTAGTTGAAAAAAACGGAACCATAGCCCTAAGTGAAGTTCCGGTCGAATTTGCCGGCCGGTGTATATTCCTGGATAGTTTTCTGGCTGAAACAAAAAGGGTATTTGAGGTGGCAAAATTAAATTTATCCTGGTATAACCGGATGGCGGAGAGCAGGGAGGCCATTGCCGGCCAGTTATCCGAGGTGGCGAATATCATTGATGACTTTTCCCTGGATTTATATAAAACCGCTAAAACCCCGGAAGCCAGCCGAAATAAATTAATCTATCATTTAAAGTCAAATCACATTGTGGTTGACCGCATTGCCGTATTCGAAAAAAGAAACGGTAAGCAGGAAGTTTACATGACGGCCAGGACGGAGAGGGGACGTTGCATTACCACCAAGGAAGCGGCGGGCTTAATCAGTGAGGTGTTCGATAAGCGGATGCGTCCTTCGGAAAGCTGTAAAAATGTCATAACCAGGGATTATGAAACCTTTGTCTTTGTGGAAGATGCCATTTATACCGTATATACCGGCATGAGCAAAATGACAAAAGAAGGCGGCAGAATCTCCGGGGATAATTATTCTTTTATTCATCCTGATCCGGGGACGGTGGTTATGACCCTGTCCGACGGTATGGGTACCGGTGAGACAGCCTGCGAAGAAAGCGAATCGGTAGTAGAACTGCTGGAACAGTTTATGGAAGCCGGTTTTCGCAAGGAGTCTGCCATAAAGCTGATCAATTCCATATTAGTGCTAAGATCAGAGGAACAGAAGACCTTCTCCACTATTGATATGAGTGTTATCAACCTGTATTCAGGCATTTGTGATATTATAAAGATAGGAGCCTCCACTACATTTATTAAAAGAGAGGATCATGTGGAAACCGTTACGTCGGCTACTCTGCCGGTTGGGGTTTTAAACCAGGTGGACTATGATGTGGTAACGAAGAAGCTCCAGGACGGAAATTTTGTTATTATGGTAACGGACGGAGTAATTGACTGTATTCCCGGGATTGAAAAAGAAAAATTTGTGGAAGAATTTATATTGGACTTGAAAATGAATAATCCCCAGGAAATTGCCAATGCTGTTTTAAATCAGGCACTGGAATTAAACGGCTGGGTTCCCAAAGACGATATGACCGTGCTGGTAGCGGGCTTTTGGAGCAAGTAGTTGAAATTTATGTTAGTTAGAGGTAAAATAGTTAAAAATATACTTATACGATTCATATTTACCCCAGGAGCCAGAATGTTAAATACAGTCAAGAATTTCATAACGAAACATAATATGATACAAAAGGGAGACAGAATTGTTGTTGGTGTTTCCGGTGGAGCCGACTCTGTCTGCCTTTTCCATGTGCTTCTTAAGCTGGCGCCTGTTTATGGTCTTACGCTTTTTGCCGTTCATGTCAATCATGGTATACGGGGAGAAGAAGCAGATGAAGATGAGGCCTATGTTAAAAAGCTTTGTTCAGAATATCAGGTTTCTTTTACCGCAGTAAAAGCAGATGTGAGGGCCCTTGCGGCTAAGGAAGGGCTGTCGGAGGAAGAAGCGGGCAGAAAAGTGCGGTACGAGGCATTTTATCATAGTTTTACCAAAAATAAGTGTAATAAAATTGCAATTGCACATAATAGAAATGATAATGCCGAAACGATACTTTTTCATCTGTTCCGGGGAAGCGGGATAAAAGGGCTGACCGGAATTCCACCTGTCAGGGATGTGATAATCCGTCCGTTACTTAATACGGGCAGGGATGAAATCGAAGCCTATTTAAAGGAAAACGGCATCGGCTATCAGACCGATGGAACCAATCTGACCCAGGATTACAGCCGTAATAAAATACGCCATCAAATCATAAGCTTTGCCAAGGAGGAAATTAATACCGCAGCCATTGAACATATTGTCAGTGCTTCCAATAAGCTGGCGGAGATTGATCATTATCTGGATAAAAAGATAGAAGCCGCCTATAACGAAGCAGTAATATACCTTGAAACAAAAAAAGCTTATGAAATTGATTTGGAAAGCTTGAGGAAGGAAGACCCTGTAATACAAAAAGGAATTGTAAGAAGTATTTTTAAACAGCTTGCCAGCCAGCTGAAGGATCTGGATTCGCTTCATGTGGAACTGGTTTTAGATTTAATAAATAAACAGTCCGGTAAAGTCTTAAATCTGCCCTATGGTATAATTGCACAAAGAGGTTACCACTCCATAATTTTAAAAACAGTACCGGATCAAAAAGACAGGGAGCCGCAGGCTGATAAAGAGGCAGCTGCAAGCCTGCCGGAACTAAAACTTCCGGTTCCGGGGGTTATTTGTGTACCCTGGTCAAATCAAATCCTGCACACTAAATTAATAAATTATAAAAAAAGTATGATAATTCCGAGAAATGGGTGTACGAAATGGTTTGACTATGATAAAATAAAAAATACTGTTTTAATCAGAACCAGAAAAGAAG
>JAEZSL010000170.1 GCA_023443925.1 Bacillota bacterium
CCCCTGCAATCAGTTTTAGCAGCGTAAGCAGCAGCTCCGGGAAAGAGGTTATATGGAATATTATAATACCATTCCCATTGCCGAGGTCAGAACCATATTTCTGGATTATGACGGTACTCTCCATGACAGTCTGAAAATATATGCCAGAGCTTTTAAAAAAGCCTATGCGTATCTTGTAAAGGAAGGCCTTGCCGAGGAGAGAGAGTGGACTGATAAAGAAATCAGTTACTGGCTGGGTTATAATGCAAAAGATATGTGGAAAGATTTCAAACCGGACCTTGGACCGGAACTGCGGCAGTATTGCAGCAATATGATCGGCAGCGAAATGAAACGGCTGATCGAGGAGGGGGAACCGGTTTTATATGAGGGTGCCCTGGATACCCTGGCTTATCTTAAAAACAAAGGCTATCAGCTGGTTTTTATCAGTAACTGCAATTATTATTACATGGATAACCATCGGAAATTATTCCGTTTAGACCGGTATTTTAAGGACTTTATCTGTTCAGAGGACCATGGTTTCCTGCCGAAATATGAAATATTAAATTCAATGAAGTCCCGGTATAAAGAGAAAATGGTCATCATTGGCGACCGTAAGCAGGATATGGAGGCCGGCAGCCGAAACGGAATCTATACCATAGGCTGCAAATACGGTTATGCCAGAAAGGATGAATTAAAGGAAGCGGATATATTAATAGACCGTATAAGTGATTTATTGAATCTCTTTTAATTATCTTAATCCTATAGCAGCTATTATAACGTTTATAATATCAAGATTATTCTGAATAGAATAATGTAATCAGAACACATACAAATTTTTTATTCATAATTATTCATAATTTCCCTCTTTTTATTTAAAATTCATACGGTAAGATGTATGATAACAGTTAATGTTCCCCAATGTTAAAAACTGTCAGCCACTGTTTTCCATAATGGAAATTAGTTTCTGGGCAGTTTTGCAGACAGATCTGCAAAATGCAAGGGGTATGGTTGAAAAAACAAAAGCAGTTTTTTCAATATCCTGATTTGTATGTGCGCCAGTGCGCACAGATGGGCGTTAAAATGAAAAGAGGGATTTTTATGTGGATGAAAAAGTTAAGGCAGAGAAAATTGCAGTCAGTACTTATTTTTGTAATTGTATTTGTATGTTCCATATTAATGACCAGTTCCATGGTAATAATGACTTCTCTGCAGGAGCCTTACCAGGAATTAATAAAGGAATGTAATTCACCGGAAGTAAAAATCTATCCTATGGCCATGTCCGAAGAGGAGCTGGGGCAGCTAAAGGTGCGCTTTGAGGCCTTGGATTCCTGTGAATGGGCCGACACGGTCAGGTATCATTACCTGACGGAAAAGTTATATGTAAAAGATGTGGTATTGAAAGGTTTTTTTAATTTGTCGGAATATAAAGAAGCGATTCATGGACAATACCGGCTTATAAGCGGTGAAATGAAAAAACCCGGTGAGGGGGAATGCATCATTCCTTCCGTACTGGCCAATTCAAGAGATATTCAGATCGGAGGGTCCCTGCTTATCTCCGGGATGAACGGTGATCTTGTATATAAGGTAATAGCCGTGTACACCGAACCCTATAATATGAGCCAGGCCAGTGATAACGAAATCCTGGTTGGAACCATACCAAAGGGGCTGCCGGTGAAACAGTACCTGTCTGTTTATGGAAGAAACAATACCAGGGGAAGCGATATCATCAGTGAATACCGGGAAAAGAATAACGGTATTTTAGAAGGAAGAGGAGAGACCCTGGAGGCAAGGGTCAGTAACAATTCCATTACGGAAAATATTCTGGGAGGCATTTTATTTAGTATCAGTCTGCTGATTTTAGTTGTAAGCGGTATTATGATCCGGTATATGATAAGAAATGCTTTATTATGTGATAAAAAAACCGTGGCGATTTATAAAACCATAGGTTACAGCAACAGCGATCTTACCGGAATCTACTTAAAATTATACCTGTTTATTGTGGCGGCCGGAAGCATAACCGGAGCGGCTGCATCTTTTTTAATCTCAGACGGTTTTATAACGCAAACCTTCCGTAATCTGGGAAAAGTAAAAACCAATGGCTCACTGCTGCCCGGGCTTTTTTGCATTGTTGTAATATTGGGTTTTGTTCTGTTTCAGGTATATGGGGTGCTAAGGAAGTTAAAGGATATGAAGCCGGTAGTTATTTTCAGCGGGAAGGAAGCAGAACTCGGGAAAAAGCATCAGAAGCGTTATTTATTTTCTGAAAAGTTCGGCTTTTCTCCCCTGGGCATCGCAGTGAGAATGCTGCAAAGGGATAAAAAAAATACCGGTTATATCATTTTAACCTGTGTGGTATCCATCTACTGTGTCAATTTTGCACTGTCCTGTTTAACCATTGTTAGCAGTATGATAGAGAAGAATTATTACTGGATTGGTTTTGACAAGCACGATGTCTCCGTCACATCCCTATCCGTGGACCGGTTCCTGCCGGTGGTGGATCAATTAAAAAAGGAATCGGAAACCGCAAGGGTAATTCTTACCCTGGATGGTATAAAAATTATGCTGCCCTGGAAAAAAGGAATGGGTGATCCCACAATTCCATCCATGGTCTATGAAACCTATGAAGAGATTGACATGCCTTTGTTGGAGGGGAGAAATCCCAGATACAGCAATGAAATTGTAATATCCAGCCTGATTGCTGATGAATTACATAAGAAAATCGGTGATTATATAGAGGTGAATTTGACAGTAGATAAGAAAGTAAGCCTTCTGGTTACCGGTATTTACCAAAGCTATTATAATATGGGCAGAGGCTGCAGACTTTTAGGTTCCACTCTGGAAGAAAATGGTGTGGAGTTTAAGTATGAGGAAGCCTCCGTATATCTAAAACCCGGGGCGGATATCGATAAATATGTCAGTCAGTATGGCAGTAAGTACAAGGATAGTCTGGATATAATTAAACGCACGGATAAATACAGCACCATAATGAGCACTATCACAGAGCCACAAATAAAAGCCATCACGCCATTTATGATATTATCCCTGTTACTTGGAGCTCTCAATATTACAGCAATTATTTACCTTAAGAATAATGATAACCGGAAAGTAAACAGCATTTATCGGTGCATTGGGTATTCTTCCCATCATCTGATGAAAGCCAATCTATATTTTACCGGGATTGTGGCGGTAATCACCATGGCGATTACCATACCGGTATTTTTAATTTCCTTTCCGCAGGTCATGATCTTAAGCCTTTCTTTCTTTGGATTTAAAAAATATTTGGTAGATCTCAACCTTACTGCTATGCTGGCAGGGAATTTTACCATACTTATGGTGTTTTTAGGAAGTACCCTGCTGTCCTCCGTTTCATTAAAAGGCAGCCATATCAGCGAATTAAATCAGGAATAATAAAATAGGGAGGAAATTCAGTATGAATCATGTTATAATTAAATCAAAATTAGTATGTAAAAGCTACCTGACGGGCGGGGAAGTCAACAATGTAATTAAAAATATGGATCTTGAGATTTATAAGGAAGATTTTACTGTAATCATGGGCAGTTCTGGTTCCGGCAAGTCAACTCTTTTATATCTGCTAAGCGGAATGGATCAGGTAACCAGCGGAGAGGTCAGTTTAGGTGATAGAGACATTACCTTTGCAAAAGAAAAAGAACTGGCGGCGCTGCGTAAGGATAAAATCGGTTTTGTGTTTCAGGGAATCAACCTGATTCCCGATCTGACCATCCGGGAAAATATAAAAAGTCCTACTTATAAAGCAAAAGGTGCCGGGATGGAAAAAGATACGGCAGAACACCGGCGCCTGCTGGAAAACCGGATTGATTCTTTGCTTGAGCAGATGGAGCTTACGAAGCACCAGGCGAAGTTTCCGGGGCAGTTATCCGGAGGGCAGAAGCAGAGAGCGGCAATTTGCCGGGCACTGATAAATCAACCGGATATTTTGTTTGCAGATGAACCTACCGGTGCATTAAACTCCCAGGCAGGTGAAGATGTACTTAATATTTTTACCGAAATTCATGGTAACAGCCAGGCAGTAGTTATGGTAACCCATGATTTAAAAGCAGCCGTAAGAGGAAACCGTATTATTTATTTACGCGACGGAAGAGTTGACGGTGAATTTAGGCTGGATGAATATGATGCAAAGACAGAGGCAGACAGAGAAGCCGTTCTGTATGAGTTTTTAAAGGAACGCGGCTGGTAGGAAAGAGGTTTGTTTAAATGCAGACAGTATTAATTATTGAAGATGAAGTGGAACTGGCAGAAATTCTGGGGGATTATCTGGAGGTAGAAGGGTATGCCGTTAAAATAGCCTTTGACGGGGAAAAGGGACTGGAACTTTTTAAAACCTGTTCTCCGGATATGGTTCTTTTGGATATTATGCTGCCAAAACTTGACGGTATGACGGTATGCAAACGGATACGGCAAACTTCCGAAGTCCCTATATTAATGCTGTCGGCAAAAAACGGAGAGATGGATAAAGTCATCTCCTTAGGTATTGGTGCCGATGACTATGTAACAAAACCCTTCAGTCCATTGGAACTGGTGGCAAGAGTAAAAGCCCACTTAAGACGGTATGGAAAGTCAGCTTCTGATTCAGATCCAGAGGGGCTGAAAGTAGGAAAACTAATTCTGAAAAAAGAAAGCTATACGGCCATAGCCGGTGATGAAGAATTGGAGCTTACCACCAGGGAATTTGAAGTACTGTATTTTTTTGCAAGCCACATCAATCAGGTATTTACCAAAGAGCAGATATATGAAAACGTATGGGGAATAAACGAGTATGGTGATATCAGCAGCGTAGCTGTTTACATAAAGAGGATTCGGGAAAAGTTGTACCGTTACCAGCTGGATTATATTAAAACCGTGTGGGGAGTGGGATATAAGTTATCGGTAACTTAGTCTGATTGGGGTATGGAAAGTAATATTAAACGGTATATATGAGGTCTTTTTTTGTAAACGGAATATATATCGGTAAGTGCTTTTGTTGTAAACGGATTATATATCAGTAAGTGCTTTTGCTATAATAGAATAAATAAATTGCAGCAGCAGTACAGCTGAATGTAGATTCACAGCAGGGCTTCTCTGTGATATCTTTTTCGTTACGTGATATCAGATGGAGTCTGGCAGGCACAAAACAGTGTTTGTTTTAAGCTATAAATATAATTACATGGGAGATGTTATGAAAAACCATACCATACTCAGAAATGAAATCGTTATTCAAATTATCATTATACTTTTTCTGACCGGCTCCATATGCATCAGCATTTATAATTTCGAAAATTATAAGGAGCTGTCTTTTTATAATCAGGCCAGAATCCTGGCGGCAGATGAATTAAAAGCCATTGAGACGGCTATGAACCAGTCGGAATATGGCCTGTCTCTGGCTCCGGTTGAGGCCGGAAGATATCCTTATGTTCTCCTGGATTTAGAGGGCAAAGTATTAAATAACTCTAAGAAATTTGATTTGAAATCAGGCGATTATGTTAATTTAAAAGAGGTCGTTCAGTTTGACAATAGTTTTTATCAGGAGAATAAGAAAGATGTTCGGGCTGCTTTTGTAATTAGCAGCAGAAGCAAAACCTTTCAGCCTGAGGGGGAAACAAGGGATAGCGTTACCGGATTTGTCCTGTTTTTAATACCCAGGGAAGATATGGCGGGTTTAAGTGGTGTCCGGTTAAATCTTTTTTTGTTTATGCCGGTTCTGGCAGCAGTTTTTTTGACGGTTCTCTTATTTCTTTACCGTACCGTTTATTTAAAACACCATATCCTGGCTCCAATGAAAGAGATCGGAGAATCGGCCCAGGCAATCCTTTCCGGTAATTATGATATTCCGGTAGTTAAAATCCAGGGAAATAACCTAAATCTCAATGAAGTGGATGAATTGACCTTTGGATTTGAGTTGATGCGGGATAAATTAAAGG
Source organism: Bacillota bacterium (assembly GCA_023443925.1). The sequence goes on from JAEZSL010000170.1 coordinate 5,916, forward strand.
AAAACAAAGAGAAGGAAGAAAGACTGAAACGTTCCCAAAAGGAATTAATCTCCTGCATTTCCCATGATTTAAAGACTCCCATCTCCACAATTAAGGCCTATAGTGAGGGGTTACGGGACGGTCTGGCGGACACACCGGAAAAGAAAGAAAAATATTATGCAATATTAGTAAAAAAAGCGGAACTGCTGAACCACATGATAAGTGATTTGCTGGAACATTCCAATGCAGAGTTGAATGAGCTAAAGATTATAAAAAAGGAGCATTACTTTTTAGAATATCTATATAAACTGGAGAAAGATATGAGAGAACTGGCGGAATCCCGGGGGTTTCTCTTTGAGTGTATAAAATCTGTGCCGGATATTTTGGTAAATATGGATGAAAACCGGATTACTCAGGTTATAACTAATCTGATCGAGAATAGCATAAAATATACAAATTCAAACGGTGGTTTTATTCGGCTCAAAACAGATTATGACAATGTAAATCATCAAATTTCTGTATCAGTTAAAGATAATGGCAGCGGTATCAGCACGGAAGATATCCCCTATGTGTTTGATTTGTTTTACCGGGCCGAGAAGTCAAGAACCATGAGTATTCCGGGTTCCGGGCTTGGACTGTCCATATGTAAATATATTATCGAACAGCATGGAGGCACCATAAGCTTAAACAGCAGAGCAGGTGAAGGTACAGAATTTATCTTTACTATCAATGAGTAGCGGTTTTAGAATTTAAGTTATAGTTAAAAAATAAACAATCTTTTTGGAGGCTTAAAGAGGTTGTTTTGATAAGATTAATTTTGATAATGAACACCATTATCAATTAAACCCTGAATTAGCAGTCTTATTTTAATCTTATTTTATATACGATTCATTTATTTACTATTTACTTCAAATAGAATAAGGTGTATAATAAGGCTATAAGTTGTTAATAAAATAACAATTATCATATAACGTATTCCTGTTAATGTTATTAACTCGAAATCAAAGAACTTTATAATTACGAATCAATTTATTAAATTATTTTAATAATAAAATCAAATAAAAAGTCGTGCTGAGCACAAGGGTTTGTCCCAAGTGATAAGGCGAGAGAATAGTGTTATAAACCAGATATTTTTTCTGATATTATGGTTTTGTTTTCTATCCTTGTGCCCAGAAGCCGGCACAGGGATTTTTTTAATTTATAGGAACGTCCGAACTTACCTATAAATTAAAAAGCCTTCCAGGCAGGATGCACATGACGCGCTCAAGGAAGATGTCACTGTCGTGACAGCGCGTCAGCGCTAGAGTCTGGCAAGCCAGACTCTTTCTTATTTCACACGTAGAGCCCCTTTGCAGGGCTTATTAAAAGCATAGGAAAGCAGGTAATCAGATGTCAGATATAAAAGCATTGATTGACACCTTAGAGACAGAGAAAATTCTAACCAGAGAAGAGTTTATAACCTTGTTAACCGATTATCAGGAGGAAGATGCGGATTATGCAAAAGAAAAAGCATCAAAAACCGCAAAGCAGTATTTTGATAATAAAGTCTATACCAGAGGTTTAATTGAGTTTACGAATTACTGTAAAAATGACTGCTATTACTGTGGAATCCGCCGCAGTAATACCAACGTAAAACGTTACCGGTTGTCAGAGGAAGAGATTCTCTCCTGCTGCGAGCAGGGATATGAATTAGGATTTCGTACCTTTGTCTTACAAGGTGGTGAAGATTTGCGATATACCGATGAGGATATGATCCGCATTATTTCCTCCATCAAAAAAAATTATCCGGACTGTGCACTCACCTTGTCCATCGGTGAAAAAAGCTACGAGTCTTTCGCTGCCTATTATGAAGCAGGAGCGGACCGTTATCTGCTCCGTCATGAAACGGCTGATGAGACGCATTACAGGAAACTTCATCCGGATAGTTTAAGTTTACAGGTAAGAAAGCAGTGTTTACGGGATTTAAAAGCGATTGGCTATCAGGTAGGTACCGGATTTATGGTAGGTTCTCCCGGCCAGACAGCAGAATGCCTGGCAGAAGACCTGTTGTTTATAAAGGAACTGTCACCGGCTATGGTGGGAATCGGACCCTATCTGCCCCATCATGATACCCCCTTTGCAGGAGAAAAACAGGGTTCCATGGAACTGACTCTATTCTTAATCAGCATATTGCGTTTAATGATACCCAATGCATTAATTCCTGCCACCACAGCCCTGGGTACTATCCATCCTCTCGGAAGGGAGAAAGGTATCTTATCCGGTGCTAATGTAGTAATGCCCAACCTATCCCCCGTTACCGTAAGGAAACAGTACGAACTCTACGACAATAAAATCTGTACCGGGGATGAGGCCGCCGAATGCAAGTTCTGTCTGCAGAACCGCATGAATAAAATCGGCTATGAAATCATAACGGCCAGAGGAGATTTTGTACCGATGTAATAAAATCGTATACCATTATATAAACCCCATTATATAAACTACCCCATTATTTCAATCTAATACCGATAAACCGACGCCGGTGTTACCTTGACTAGTTTCCAAGGAAAGGATAAGGAAAATGTATAATATATTATCAAAAAAAGCAGAAGAATTCATCGATGACGGAGAAATAAAGGCTTCAATTGAATTTGCCCGGGAAAATAAAAGCAACCAGGCATTGATTGCGGAAATTATTGAGAAAGCAAGAGCCATGAAGGGCATTACACACCGGGAAGCAGCAGTTTTACTGGAATGTGATCTGGAAGAGGAAAATCAGAAATTATATCAGCTGGCTAAAGAAATTAAAAATAAGTTCTATGGCAACCGTATCGTTATGTTTGCACCGCTGTACCTGTCCAATCATTGTGTCAACGGCTGCGTATACTGTCCTTATCATTTTAAAAATAAACATATATCCAGAAAGAAGCTAAGCCAGGAAGAAATCCGTGAGGAGGTAATTGCCCTGCAGGATATGGGACATAAGCGGCTGGCGCTGGAAACCGGCGAAGATCCCGTAAATAATCCAATTGAATATGTACTGGAGAGTATTAAGACGATTTATTCCATTAAACATAAAAACGGAGCCATCCGCCGTGTCAATGTCAATATTGCAGCCACCACAATAGAAAACTATCGAAAATTAAAGGATGCCGGTATTGGTACTTATATCTTATTTCAGGAAACCTATCATAAGGAGAATTATGAGAAACTTCACCCAACCGGGCCAAAGCACGACTATGCCTATCATACGGAAGCCATGGACCGTGCCATGGAGGGCGGCATAGATGACGTAGGTGTAGGTGTTCTGTTCGGGCTTAATATGTACCGTTATGATTTTGTGGGGCTTCTTATGCATGCCGAGCACTTAGAGGCTGCCATGGGGGTTGGCCCGCACACCGTCAGCGTTCCAAGAATCCGTCCGGCAGACGATATTAATACGGAAGATTTCAAAGATTCCATTTCAGATGACATATTTGCTAAAATAGTAACCGTACTTCGTATTGCGGTACCTTATACCGGTATGATCGTATCCACCAGAGAATCCCAGAAAACCAGGGAAAGAGTTCTGGAACTGGGGGTTACCCAGTTAAGCGGCGGTTCAAAAACCAGCGTAGGCGGATATGCCGAAGAGGAAACCGATGAAGACAATTCCAGGCAGTTTGATGTGGAAGATAAACGTACTTTAGACCAGGTAGTAAACTGGCTGTTAAAGCTGGGATATATACCTAGTTTCTGTACGGCCTGTTACCGTGAGGGCAGAACCGGTGACCGTTTTATGACGCTGGTAAAATCCGGACAGATTGCTAATTGCTGCCAGCCCAATGCCCTGATGACACTGAAAGAATATCTGGAAGATTACGCCAAAGAGGATACAAAGTTAAAGGGAGAGTCCGTAATCGAAAAGGAGTTGGAACATATCACCAATAAAAAGGTTCTGAACATTGCAAAAGATTATCTGATTCAGGTTCACGAGGGAAAGAGAGATTTCAGGTTCTAGTTATTTATATAAATTCCAGCCTGATTATTTAAGTTTTTCAGTAAAAATCTTTTTACCATTATCATATATAAAGAAAGTTATTCGGATTATTCTGAATAACTTTTTTTTTGTGTGTCCTATGAAGCGATAAAGCTCTCCGGGCTGATGAAAAAAAACACGCTGATAAATAATATTCTATGGGAGCTTGTGCTTTAGTAACAGCCCGCCAGCGCTAGAGCCTGGCGAGCCAGACCCTTCTTATTCTATTATACCCTTCACCTGGCTAAGAATTTCACCTTGATAAGAATTTCATCTAGATAAGAATTTCTGCACGTATGCAGGGGAATTCCATGAAAAATATTCAGCATTGCTGCTGTTTTGCAGCAGGATCGCTATAGTGCTGCTATTATCAAGAGAGGAAATAATATAAGAAATATTAAATTATAATAATATTTATCATTTATAAAAAAAATGCTTGCATAAAAACAGGGTGTTATGCTAAGCTTGTTACAACATAGAAAATGATAATGAAAATCAATTGCAATAACGCGGAGGTGGAATATGAGTATTGTTATAGTCGGAGGACATGATAGAATGGTCTGTACATACAAAGAAATATGCAAACAGCATAAGTGCAAAGCAAAAGTATTTACACATATGCCTGCCAACTTTAAAACCATGGTAGGGAAACCGGACTTACTTATTTTATTTACCAATACCGTATCCCATAAAATGGTTGTCTCTGCCTTGCAGGCAGTAGAGAATGAGAGTACAATTATCGAAAGATGTCACAGCAGCAGTGCCTGTGCTCTGAAAGATATATTATCAGGACACTGTAAAGCAGCAGTCTGATTTTTATACATTATAAGGAGGTTTAATATGGACAAAGTAGTAATTGTATATTGGAGCGGTACAGGAAATACACAGGCCATGGCAGAGAAAATTGGCGAAGGTGTTGTATCGGAAGGGAAAGAAGCGAATGTCATTGAGGTTTCTGCAATAAAGGCGGAGGAACTTAAGGGACTGACTGCATTTGCCCTGGGCTGCCCGTCTATGGGAGCAGAGGTACTGGAAGAAGACGTTATGGAGCCTTTCGTAGCCGAAGTTGAAAAATTCGCAGCCGGTAAAAAAATCGGTCTGTTTGGTTCCTACGGATGGGGTGACTGCGAATGGATGCGTGACTGGGAAGAGAGATTAATAAATGCGGGTGCTGAAATCATAAACGGTGAAGGTATTACCGTGTTAAATGATCCGGACAGCGAAACATTAGATAAATGCCTGCAATTAGGTAAAGATCTGGCAGCCCTTTAATCGGGATAGTAAACTTCAGTGAAATAATATTTAATACATAAAATAATGATTTATGAAAGAGAACAGTGCGTGCATACACTGTTCTCTTTTTGCTGGGACTGAATAATTTTTAAAAAAAGAATGAAGTACGGGTTTAGGTCAGGTGTACTTTAAGTAATGAAGAATGGCCCTGAAGAAAATGATTTATTAATTGTATTAATCAGCCTGGGAGTTAGAGAATTATAACCATAAATTTGCATCTTATATGCTGGAAGCATATGTTAGCCGGTAATACCGCCTGAGTTTTAGTAATATAATAATTTTAGTTGGATCCTAATACCGGAAGATATGAGTAAAGAAGTACAAATGCAGTTATAAAAATGAGCTTATCACTACAGAGTGGTAAAACGAAAGATGATAAAACGAAAGGAGTATAATATGTTTAAGGGTTTTAAGATGAAATTGTATGAGGGGATGGAGCAGGAATATATAAGACGCCATAATGAGCTGTGGCCGGAAATGATTGACATGATCCATGCATACGGAGGCCGGAATTATTCCATATTCTTTGATCCAGAGACCAATACCCTTTTTGGGTATATAGAAATTGAGGATGAAAATCTGTGGAACATGGCTGCAAATACAGCGGTAAACAGGCTATGGTGGGATTATATGGCGGATATAATGGAAACAAATCCGGATA
>JAEZSL010000219.1 GCA_023443925.1 Bacillota bacterium
TTAAGTTTTCTAACTTCATATCATATTTAAATACGGGAGGTAAAAAATGAAAAGAAGGAAACATCTAACAGCTATTTTATTAGTAATGGTTTTAGTCGTTACATCATTACTGGCTGGATGCGGTAAAAAGAATGATACGACAGACACATCCGGTGATGCAACTACTCCGACTGCAGAGGCTACTGCAACCCCGGAACCGACAGAGGCAGCAACTCCGGAACCGACGGAGGAAGCAGCACCCCAGGACGACGCAGCAGCAGTTGCAGCTTCTCTTCCCAGAAATGAAACACTTTATTTCAATGGACAGCAATGGGGAGCTATTAATGACTACAATCCATTTTCCAGTAACTCCAACAACTGGTGGATTGAACAGAACGACGACGCCAGAGTAATGGTTTACGAAACATTGTTTATGTACAATCAGAATGATGGTAAGTTATATGGACTGTTAGCAGATAGTTATAAACAGGATGACAAAGTATTTACTGTTACATTGAAAAAGGCAGCTCATTGGAGCGATGGAACACCCGTTACAGCTGATGATGTTGCTTATACCTTTGACGCTCACAGGAGACTTGAAACAGCACAGGGTTCTCAGTTTGCACCTTATATTGAGTCCGTTGAAGCAAAAGATGCCCAGACCGTAGTTTTTACCGCAAGCAGCGAAAACTACAATCCTTTAAAAGTACTTGAAGTATTCCCTAAAGTATTTATCGTTAACAAAGCTCAGATGTCCAAACTGGAAGCAGATAACGGCAATGATGCGGATAAGATCAAAACCGCTAAGAATGAAAATCTGGTTTCTTCCGGTCCTTACAGACCGTATTATGATGATGAAACAAAAGTTGTAGTTATCAGAGATGACAACTACTGGGGTCAGGATGAATCCATGTGGAAAAAACTTCCTGCACCGAAATATTTAGCACATAACATATTTGTCGATAACAATGCAGGTGCTATTGCATTTAAGAGCGGCGAAGTAGATGTATCCCAGCAGTTTATGTCCGAAGTATGGAAAATGTGGGAAGACGGAAACCCTGTTTCTACCTATATCGACGAAGCACCTTATTATGCAGCGGTTGCACTTCCTACCGCAATCTTTAACGTAACAAAACCGGGTCTTGACCAGGTTGCAGTCAGAAAAGCTCTTGCTATGGCTACTGACTATGAACAGATCGCAACTACCGCTATGAGCGGCTACACTCCTTTGATGAGTGACGTACCTCCGGCTATTATGAACCCCACTGCTCCGGAACGTGCTTTAATTGATGAGGCACAGTTAAAAGACTTACAGTGGAAAGGTAAACAAATCGATGAAGCAAAAGCTTTATTAGACAAAGCAGGTATTAAAGATACCGATGGCGACGGATTCCGTGAATATGACGGTAAGAAACTTGCCTTTACCGTACAGTGCCCTTCTGGTTGGACTGACTGGAACTCAGCACTTGAAATGGTTGCAGCAGCAGGTCAGGCAATTGGTTTAGATGTTACAACTCTTTGGACTACCGCAGCTGAATGGACCACAAACCGCTTAACCGGTAACTTTGATGTTATTATGAACTCCTATGCAGGAGCAAGTATTTCCAATCCTTGGACCCGCAGTTACCAGACCTTATATTCCACACCTGCTAAAGAAGGTGAAAATGCAGACTGGAACTTCGGCCGTTACAGCAATCCGGAAGCAGATAAGATTATAGATCAGATTCCGGTTGAAACGGATCAGGCTAAATTAAAACAGCTCTACACCGATTTAAATAAGATTTACTTAACAGATGTACCTTGTTTCGCATTAATGTATCGTCCAGGTCTGTTCCACACGGTTAACGAATCCGTATGGACCGGATTCCCTGAAGCCGGTGATGAAGCCAATGTTCCTCCGACCGTTCTTACGGATGGTTATGGTATTGCCGGATTATATAACCTGGAATTGGTTAAATAAATTTAGGTAATGTAAACAATTAAGTTAGCGGTCATGATTTGAAGTGAACTAACAAGTAATTTCATGACCGCTATTTCTGATTGTTCCGACAGAATGAAGGGCTCCTCTGGAGTCACTCAACCAATGAAGCGAGGTGTTAGTTTGAAAGGTTATGCTAAGTATTTTACCAATAAAATTGCCTGGTATTTACTAACTTTAGTTGTTGCAGTTATTTTGAATTTCTTATTACCCCGCCTGACTCCGGGTAATCCTGTAGCAACCATAGCCAGCAGAGCAGTTACCGGTATGACGGATGCAAATGCGATACAAAAAGTTTACGAAGATTATTCTAGGATGTTCGGGCTCGATAAATCCCTGCCGGAACAGTTTATAATATATATAGCTAATTTATTCAAAGGGGATATGGGTATTTCCTTTGCTTATTTTCCAAGAGAAGTTTCTGATCTGATTGGCTCCGCCATAGGCTGGACCGTTGCCCTGCAGCTGCCGGCCATTTTAGTCGGATGGTTTCTGGGTAATTTACTGGGAGCCGTTGCCGCTTATATCAGAGGTGTTTTTGATAAAGCAATTTTTCCGGCATTCCTGTTTATAAGCAATGTGCCTGCATTTGGTATGGCAATTATTCTTTTATTTGTATTCGGTATTTATTTAAAGCTGTTTCCTACCAGCGGAGGATATGGCTTTGATTTGATTCCCTCTATGAATATAAATTTTATATTATCTGTTATTAGACATTACCAGCTGCCATTCTGGTCTATTGTATTGATTACAATAGGTGGCCAGGCTATCGGTATGCGGTCTATGTCTATTTATGAATTAAATGCTGATTATGTAAAATACAGCAGATTTCTGGGAATTAAAGATAAAGTAATCGTTCGGTATGTATTCCGTAATGCCATGCTTCCCCAGATAACCGGTCTTGCACTGTCCCTTGGTACTATGGTAGGAGGTGCATTGGTAGCGGAGATGATCTTCAGTTATCCGGGTCTTGGTACAAGAATGCTTAATGCGGTTACGGGACAGGATTTTCCGGTAATATCCGGTTGCACATTAATTATTACCATTGGTGTCTTGTTAGCGAATCTTGTTGTAGAGATCCTCTACGGCTTAATTGATCCGAGAATTAAAGCGGCACAGCAGGATTAAAGTATGGATAGAATGAGAGGTGCGAAATGAAACATCATTTGCAGTTAATATTTAAATCACAGAAATTTGTTGTCGGATTTGTCATCTTTTTTGCAATTCTTTTAACAACCATTATTTATCCGCTGATGGTACCTAAAAATCCGCTGGAAATGGTGGGCGGTTTATTTTACAAGCCTGGAACTTATGTCAGTGTAACGGATACCGTGGATACGAATTCCTTTAAAATAAATAAAGATGTTGTGGCGGATAAACTAAGTAAATCAGTACCTGCTGAGGAACTTCAATTAATGAAGGACTGGCTGTTAAAATACAGTCCTGAAGTGAAACCGGATGAAGTCAATGAAGCAGACACCAGCTATGATATGATATCTTTGTGGTTAAGTCATTATGATAAAGATATTAAAATGGATGGAGCAACAAAAGCCGTTAAAAACAAGTATGTCAGGCTGTATGGCAAAATAGAAAACATACTTAATTCAGAAGGATATACGGTATTCCAGAAAAATGCGGATACCGGCGAACTGGAAGAATTAAAGCAAATTGAACCCCAGCAGTTTGTCAATGTAAAGGATATATCCAATCAAGTGGCTTTTCCTCTTGGCACCGATAACTTCGGCAGGGATGTGCTGACGGAGTTGGTTGCGGCGATTAAAACCTCCTTAAAGATCGGGCTGCTTGCCGGTACGGTTGCAACAGCAATCGGTTTAACCCTTGGATTATTAGCCGGTTATGTGGGAGGCATCGTTGATAATGTTATTACCTTTATTACAAACATGTTTACCGTTATTCCTTCCTTTATTATATTAATACTGATTGCCACCAGTTTAGGCCAGGCAGGAAGAGGTGCTACCCTGGTAGCGGCGGTTATCGGATTTACCTCGTGGCCCTGGACTTGCAGATCGGTAAGGGCCCAGACCATTTCTTTACGGAACCGGGATCATGTTAATCTCTCCAAGCTTTCCGGACATAGTCTGCCGAGAATTATCTTAACGGATATTCTGCCTTATGTAGCTTCCTATGTAGTTATGGCGTATATCCTTCAGATTGCTTCCGGCATCCTTGCCGAAGCCCAGCTCTCCATGATCGGTTTGGGACCTAGTACCAATAAAGTAGCAACATTAGGACTTATGATGAATTGGGCAATGCAGTTCCAGGCTCCGCTCTCCGGTGCATGGTGGGCATTTATTCCGGTGGTACTTTCCATAGCCCTGATATCATTTTCACTTAACTTAATGAATACAGGCTTGGATCAAGTATTCAATCCGCAGTTAAGAGATTAGGGAGGACTTGAATATGGGAAAGATTATGCTGGAAGTTAATAATTTAAAAACGAAATATATAACCAGATTTAATGAAAGTGTCTATGCGGTGGACGGAGTATCCTTAAAGCTGGAAGAAGGAAAATCCATAGGTATTGCCGGTGAGTCCGGCTGTGGAAAGTCGACGCTGGCCTTGAGTCTTATGGGCTATTATTTTGCACCGCTCCATTATATGGAAGGAAGTATTATTGTAGATGGCAAGAATATTTCCGAATTGACTCCGGATCAGGTACGTAAAACCGTATTGGGAACGGAAGTATCATACATACCCCAGGCAGCCATGAATGCTTTAAATCCAACCCAGAAGATTATACGGTTTATCGAAGATGTTATTCATGCCCATGATCCAAGAATGCCGAAGAATATGATTTATGATCTGGCAAGGGAAAGATTTGAGGTTTTAAACCTGCCGAAGGAAGTGCTTCAAAAACATGCGGTGGAATTATCCGGCGGTATGAAACAGCGTACGGTTATTGCGATCTCCACCATATTGTCACCGAAAGTATTAATTGCAGATGAACCATCCTCAGCACTGGATGTTTCATCCCAGAAGATGGTTATAAAGATGCTGCGGGATCTTATGAATAAAGGGTTTATCAAATCCATGATTTTTATAACCCACGAATTACCGCTGTTATATAATGTAACCGATGAGATTATGGTTATGTATGCGGGACAGATCGTAGAAAAGGGCAGTGCAAAAGAGATGGTATTCGATCCTCTGCACCCTTATTCCAAAGGCCTTATGGGCTCTATTATTGTTCCAGAAGCCGGAACCCGTGATGTAAAACTAACGGCAATTCCGGGAACACCTCCGAATCTCAAAAAACCACCATCCGGCTGCCGTTTTGCAGACAGATGCAAATATGTTCAACCGGTCTGCAGAGCCCAAAGCATTGAAGAAGTTCATTTAGACAACGGACGTATGTATCGGTGTATCCTTGAGGAGAAACAGTTGAAGGAGGGTGGAGAATAATGGGGAAATCCAATGAAGTATTTCTTAGCGGCAAAGGTGTAACAAAAGTATATGGTTTTGGAGATAAGAAAACTGTAGCCGTTGATAAAGTAGACTTTGACTTCCATAAAGGTGAAATTGTATCCATAGTTGGGGAAAGCGGCAGCGGTAAGACTACACTGGCCAAAATGCTGTTAGGTCTTCACAGTGTTTCGTCAGGTGATATATATTTTGATGGAAAGTTAAGGGATATCCGTTCCTCTCGTAAAAAGAGAGCTTATTGGAAAGGCATCCAGGCTATCTTCCAGGATCCTTTTTCCTCTTTCAATGTTTTTAACCGTATTGATACCCTGTTGCTGGATTGTATCAATATGAGAGGTGAAAAAAATTTACCCTATGATAAAAAAGTAGAGCTGATGACAGAAGCCTGCAGCTTTGTTAATTTAAAATTTGCTGAACTAACCAAAAAATATCCTTTCGAATTATCAGGAGGACAGATGCAGAGGCTGATGATTGCCAGAATCTTTCTGCTTAAACCCCGGATACTCATAGCAGATGAACCAACCTCCATGATTGATGCCTGTTCCCGTGCAACGATACTGGATATGCTGCTAAAGCTCCGTGATGAGATTGACATGACCATTATTTTCATTACTCATGATATTGGTTTGGCCTATTATGTCTCAGATTCCGTATATATTATGGAACATGGTGTATTTGTAGAGAGGGGTACGGCAGACGAAGTTATCCTTAATCCGAAAGCAGATTATACGAAACGATTAATTAATGATGTTCCCAAGATTTATGAAGAATGGGATTTATCAACGGTTTAACTGTTGATTTATAATTCTCAGCCGCTAAGGCGGTTACTAGGAGGTCTGATTCCTGTTGTTAAACAGGGTCAGACCTTATGCCATTTTAAGGAGTTAGATTAAGGGTTTAACTATGAATTGGCTTAAGTTATCCGGCATATTATTATAAAAACGATGAAAAATGGCCCAATTTTTGTTGTATGTTTTTGTCAGAACAATTTTGCCGGATAAGGAATCAGCATGCAGAGAAAAAAGTATGAAATTTTACTGCTTTGTATATTAACCGCCTTAACACTCAGATTATGTTTTGTCAATCATAATGTCAGTAACAATTCAATGATTGATAAAGAAGGAAGAAATACAATTGATGTTTGGAAGGGTGATTACGATATACTATCAGCAGTCAGGCTGGAAAATGAGAAAGCAAAAGCGAAAGCTTTTGATGACCGAAAGAAAAATTATATGAAGCTGTACCCGGATATGTATGTGGAAAGTATTAAGCCGGTAATTCAACTGGAAAGGAAAAAAGTTGCCTATCTGACCTTTGATGACGGCCCTAGTTATATTACGAGTGATATTCTTAATACTCTGGATGATTACGAAGCCAAAGCTACTTTCTTCATATTAGGCTGTACCATTACGGAGGAGGGAGAAGAATGCTTAAAGGAAATGGTAGACCGGGGACATACCATAGGTATACATACTTATTCACATAATTACAGAAGTATATACTCCTCTGTGGAAGCATTTTTAGATGATTTTTATAAAGATTATTTGTTGATTTATGAAACCACCGGAGTAAAAGTGAATATATTCCGTTTTCCCTGGGGAAGTTATAACAGTTATAATAAAACAATCCGCCATGCTCTAATCGAGGAGATGGAACGGCGTGGATTTACATACTATGATTGGAATATAAGTGCGGAGGATTCCGTGGGAAATCCTACGGAATATCGAATTAAAAAAAATGTTTTAAAGGATCTGGAAAGATACCGGAATCCGATTATTCTGATGCATGATGCGGCGGTCAATCATCTGACGGCCAGGACACTGCCGGGTATTCTGGAGTCCATGATGGATAACGGGTATATTTTTGATACCCTGGACCACCGGGAGCCTTATCAGTTTGGGCGTAAATAAGCCTTAATCTTATCACTTTCTTATACTCTAAGCATATATTGGAAGTGATAATATTACGAGGGTTTAATATGAATATAAAAGAATATTATATGAAAAACTCAAAGTCATTTACACCCCCTGGGTTTAAGGAATACTCACGCGATAATTATGGGATTGGCATAGGCTCTAAGGTTTATCCGTCCCAGATGGAGACCCAGTCCCTTGGCAGACTGCAGGTAAACTGTGTTACCCAGACCGGTTTCAGGCCGATTCCGGGCGCTACGGTAAGAATCAGCTATACCGGAGATCCCACTTCCGCAGTGGAAGAACTGACAACGGATGATCTTGGCCGTACACCGCCAATCGATTTACCGACACCTCCGCTGGAGTACAGTCTGAATCAAAACGTAGAAGAACAGCCTTATTCGGAATATAGCGTAAGGGTAACTGCGCCGGGTTATGAAACTGTTGATGTTTCCGGAACGGAATTATTACCGGAAGTTACGGCAATTCAGCCTGTTGAAATGATACCTTCACCGGATAGTACGGCAGCAGAACGGTTTGTAATCCCCCCCCATACTCTGTACGGAGATTATCCGCCTAAAATAGCGGAAGCAGAGATTAAGCCCACGGCGGAATCTGGTGAAATAGTTTTAAGCAGCGTTGTAATTCCGGAATTTGTTATTGTACATGACGGTCCCCCTTCGGATACCTCTGCAAGCAATTATTATATACGCTACCGGGATTATATTAAGAATGTTGCCTCCAGCGAAATATATGCCACCTGGCCGGAAGCAACCATTACAGCCAATGTTTTGGCTATCATGTCATTTACCTTAAACAGGGTTTTTACGGAATGGTACCGGAATCAGGGTTATAATTTTACCATAACATCCTCCACCGCTTTTGATCATAAATGGGTTAGAGGAAGAAACATTTATGATAATATTGGTATCTCAGTGGACCAGATTTTTAATAATTATCTATCCAGACCAAATGTTAAACAGCCTATATTAACCCAGTATTGTGACGGCAGAAATGTAACCTGCCCGGGATGGATGGCCTTACTGCAGCAGGGTATGGTATTTAAAATAGATATCAAGACGTCCTTCTTTTTTATCATATACAATTTTATCTATAATCGTTTTTAATGCCTGGTTTTTAGTCCGGTTATCAATTGTGTCCGAAGTAATAATTTCATATACACTCTCTATTTGTTCTTTTTGCTGCAATTTACCTGTCTTAATGTGATCACCATCCTTAATATGATCACCATCATTAATGTGATCACCATCATTAATGGGATCACCATCATACTTTTGCATTTGTTCTCTCAGCAGTTTGTTTTCCTTTGTCAAAGCTGCTTTATTTTCTTCGTACTCTTCTAAAGTATCAACTCCGTTTATGTATGCAATTCTAATCCGGTTTTCTTTTTCCTTCAATCTGTTTAGCTGTTGTTTTAAAAGTATGCCCTCTTTTGGCAGATCACTTTCTGTCTGAACTGTACTCTTTGCCGCCTTTATATAAACTTTATTTGCCGTTATTATGACTTTTTCCAAAGTTCCCAAAATACAGGGAATCAGCTTCTTTTCGGTGATACTGTTGCAAACCGGGCATTTGCCTTTGCTGTAGCCATTACAGCTAAAACGGTAATATTGTGAGTCCTTCATTCTGGAGGCCGTCATGCTCCGGCCGCAGCAGCTGCATTTAACCATTCCGGATAACCAGTGTTTATACTCGGTTACAGGTCTGGCTTTTGTCCCGGGGTTTTCCTGGTAAAGCTTCTTCTGAGCCAGATCATATAATTCTTCGGATATAACCGGTTCGTGTTCTCCTTTGGCTATGATCCAGCGGGAGGCATCCTTGACGGTTTTGGTTGCACTGTGGGTGCGGTTCCAGCGGATAAACCCTTTATAAATAGGATTCTTAAGGATGTATTCTACGGATCTGCGCTCAAAATCCTTTTTTTGCTTTGTTTTATAACCAAAAATATTTAAATATTTTGCTATTTCATAAAAACTCATATTATCGTATACGTATTTTTCAAAAATCAATTTCACTACAAACGCTTCCTCAGGTACAATAACCGGAAGTTCTCCGGCGTGCATAATCTTGTACCCCAGTGGAGGACTGGCCTGAAAGCCGCCGCGTAAGGCTTTTTCAGTCATTCCCTTTGTAACTTCGTCTGCCAGATTTAATGAATAGTACTCGGCCATGGCTTCCAGCATGGCTTCCAGAATTACACTGAACTTGTCATCTTCCAGTTGCTCGGTAATGGATATGACTTTGATATCACATTCTTTTTTTAGCAGCGACTTATAAACAATACTGTCTTCTCTGGAGCGGCTGAACCGGTCAAAACGGTGTATTAGAATAAAATCAAAGGGTTTTGGCTTTTTTTTTGCGGTTGCAATCATTTTCATAAAACCCGGTCTTTTTTCCGCTTTTCTGCCGGATATACCTTCATCCACAAAGATATGTTCCTGATTTACTGCTATATTATTCTTTTGCGCATATTCCAGTAATAATCTTTTTTGGGCATCCGGTGAAAACTCGGTCTGATCTTCGGTACTGACACGGATATATAATGCTGCATTCTGCATTTTTATACTAGCTCCCATTGCATAAATAATCTGCGAGCAGATAATTTATTGCTTCCAATCAGGGTGTGAATTAAGCACTTTATAATTCACACTAGCTCCCATTGCATAAATTAACTGCCGGTTTGTGGCCGCTAATCAAGGTGTGAAATTATACTTTTAATTAGCAACTTTATAATTGCACAACTAACGCCATGCCTTCCTGGCAGAAGCCTGAAGAATAGCCTCATTTGCTATTCTTTTAATGATTCGCATGCATTTCTCAAGGCAATTACACTACCAGCTGCCTAATTGATTATATTTAAATAAAATCATAAAAATACCCCGTTCTACAATAAAGAATCTAAAAGATGTAAAGGTATCATAAGATTTTTAACAGTAAATAAGGATAGCCATAAAACAGACAATATGTACAGGCCTGGTTCATAAGATATAACCTGAGGAGGTATGGTATGAAGATAAAAGTAAAAGTAGATATTAAGGTGTGCACTTATATAGATCTGAACGGAATTTATTGTTTATGGGAGTCATTGCAGCAGGATTTGCAGAAGGATATAGGAAAGGCTCTTAATGATGCGGCATTAAGAGCTGTTGGATATTTACCGGTTTCGGATAAAGACGAAGACAATCAAATTAGTTAGTTAATTGTCCAATACCCATAAATGCTGGTTTGTAAAATAAGTCAGGTTAACCTGCCGTTTCAGTCTGTCTGAATTATATGAGCAGCAGTAAGTGGTACATCCGTTGCCGTCCTTGGTCATGGTAATGCCGTCGATTTTAACCTTGCACACGTTGCCGTATAGATCCTTGATGCCAATGTATACCGGCAGAATCTTGCCTTCCCGGTTAAAAGAAGCTATTACAGAAACCGGCTGATACTTGGTATAATCAATGTTGACGGCGGGTTCTTTGTTTGGCTCGAAGAATGGCATAGTTATCACCTCGTGAAAATTATAGCAAACAAACGTTCGAAAATCAATAGGGGATTAAAGGAAAAAAAGTTTATAAAAGAGGAGTAGCCGGCAGATTATCTGCCGGCTGTATTATGAAAAAAATTATTTAGCTTTATGACTGCTATAAATATATTATAGTGTTCATATATGTATATAGTTTTATTAAATTGTGAATATGTTGTGAATATTATGGAAAAAACCGGGTTAGTTTCCTTGTTTTGATACATTTTTCAACTTATTACTGCCTGACCTTAAACAATTTAGGATTTTAAGCGTAATAAAAATTAGAATAAATTAATATTGTTATATAAAATGGCAATCAGGTGATTTGGTGAAAAAGCCAAAGAAAAAAAGAACAAGTAATAATTTTCTGCCCTATAGCAAAAGATTGCTGGAGTATTCGCGATTTGAATGCTGGATTATGACGCTGGCGTTATTCCTGATGCAGGGTTTTGGAATTGACACCGGTGAACTCTATCAGATCTGTCTGGCGGGCTGGGCAGGTTATGCCGTAGCAAAGGCACTATATTACAATATGGCTAAATCGGACCATCAAATCCAGCTGCTCAGGAAAATTGAACCCGATTCCGCAGCAAAGATAAAAGATATTATAATAGAAAATACAGAGAAAATATTAAAGAACAGTATTGATGAAACAATTGAAAGTACGGAAAACACAAAAAATTCGGAATATTCAGAAAACTCAGATGACACAGGAAATTCAGATGATACAGGAAATTCAGATGATACAGGAAATTCAGATGACACAGGAAACTCAGATGACACAGGAAATTCAGATGATACAAAAAACTCAGATGACACAGGAAATTTAGATGATACAGAAAACTTTGATGACACGGAAAATTCAGATAGCATGGAAAATTCAGAGAGTATGGATAACACAGCAGATATGAATAGTATGGATAAAAGCAGACTGGAATATAAGCAGTAGTGTGAATTACCTCGCGAAATGCATGCGAGTCATTAGAAGAATAGCAAAAGCGGCTATTCTTTACGGTTTATGACAGGAAGGCATGGGCATTAGTGTGAAATAAAGGACATTTCACACCCTGATTTGAGGCAGTAAAGTATCTGTAAGCAGATGCCTTATGCTATGGGAGCCAGGGTGAATAAACGGATACCCTGTTACAATAAGGCTGACCCAATGGGGTTCTAAAGATCTGGGAGATCAGGGATTAACTGCAATACAGATTCTGCGTAACTTCTACGGTGCCAACATGTATATCAATTCCGCTAATGAAGTAGCAGGGGTTCCTTCCTCCTGGCCTGGAGCTAATTTAACCGTAGGATCAAGAGGTGACAGTGTAAGGCAGATGCAGGAACAGCTTAATGCAATTGCTGATGTTTATTCCGTAATACCAAAAATTGCGGCAGACGGAGTTTTCGGGGAACAAACCCAGGAAGCGGTAAGAGCATTTCAGCAGACTTTTGGGCTGCCGGCTACTGGTATTGTAGATCTTCCTACCTGGTACCGAATCTCGGAATTGTATGTAGCAGTCACCAGAATAGCTGAACTATAAATGAAAGAAATGCATAAATATAGGAAGTAGCCCTTTGCATTTGATAATATTAAAAATCCTGGGAAGCGGACTTAATAATTTAGGATATTCCTGAATATCTTAAAAATATTAGGTCCTTTTTCATTTGGAAGGTAAATTAATTCATAGAAAAGGACAGGCTGTGGAAAAAGATAAGATTTTACTTGATTATATGTAAAAAATAATTTATAATTATAAACAAATAATGCATAATAATAAATTGATGTTAAATCTGAAATAAGTGCTTGTATTTTAAAAGAAGTTGTGATAGAATTTTAGCAATTTGGGTACCTGTAGACAAAGATGCGAGAAAGTATAACCAAGAATTTGTGTATACTTTTTTTTACGGGCAAATACGGCTTAACGTGTATGAACTCTGCAGAAACTTTAAGTTGCACATTAATTGAAAGGAACAGGTGGAAGTTATGAAAGCTTTTCTAATACTGGAAGACGGTAGTGTTTTCACAGGTAAAAGTATTGGTTCAACTAGGGATATGATTAGTGAAATAGTATTCAACACCTCAATGACAGGTTATCTGGAGGTGCTTACTGACCCATCTTATGCAGGCCAGGCAGTTGTTATGACTTATCCGTTAATCGGAAATTACGGGATCTGCTATGAAGATATGGAATCGAAAAAACCATGGGTGGACGGATATATTGTAAGAGAAATTGCAAGGCGCCCAAGTAACTTCCGAAGCGAGGACAGCATCGAAACCTTTTTGGCACAAAAAGACATACCAGGAATAGCCGGAATTGATACACGAGCTTTGACTAAGATTTTAAGGGAAAAAGGTACCATGAATGGTATGATAACGACCAACGAAAACTTTATTTTAGCGGAAGTCATAGAGAAATTAAAGGCTCACCAGGTGACAAAGGTTGTTGAAAAGGTAACCTGCAAAGAGAAAACGATTTTTTATGCAAAGGAATTCGTGCCAACGGATGCGGATAATGCAAGAAGCGGACTTAAAATACATCCTTATAAAAAAGGGAATTTTAAAGTTGCACTTCTGGATTACGGCTCAAAGGAAAATATTAAGGACTGTTTATTAAAAAGAGGCTGTGATGTTACAATTTATCCGGCTTTAACAAAAGCAGAAGAAATCCTTTCTGAGAATCCGGACGGGATTATGTTGTCCAACGGCCCCGGGGACCCAAAAGAATGTGTGGAAATAATTGAAGAAATCAAAGAAATGTATAAAAGTAATGTACCTATCTTTGCAATCTGTCTGGGTCATCAGTTAATGGCTCTGGCTAACGGCGGAGATACCAGTAAATTGAAATACGGTCACAGAGGTGCCAATCATCCGGTGAAGGATTTAAAAACCGGAAGAGTCTATATCTCCTCCCAGAATCACGGTTACGTGGTGGAAGATGATTCCATGAGCGATACGGTAGCAGAGAAATATTTTATCAACGCCAATGACGGAACCATAGAAGGATACCACTATTTAGGAAAGAATATATTTACGGTTCAATTCCATCCGGAGGCCTGCGCCGGCCCTCAGGATTCAGAGTTTCTTTTCGATGAGTTTATTCAGATGATGGAGGTACAATAATGCCCAAGATTGATAGCATCAAAAAAGTATTAGTTATCGGCTCCGGCCCGATTATTATCGGCCAGGCTGCGGAATTCGACTATGCAGGTACACAGGCCTGCCGTTCCCTGAAAGAAGAAGGAATCTGTGTTATACTGGTAAATTCTAACCCGGCAACGATTATGACAGATAAAGATATTGCAGATATCGTATATATCGAACCGTTGACTCCGGATATCGTAAAAAAGATTATCTTAAAGGAAATGCCCGACAGTGTGCTTCCGACCCTTGGCGGCCAGGCAGCCTTAAACATTGCCATGGAATTAGAGGAATCCGGCTTCTTACGAGATAATGATGTCAAGCTAATCGGCACAACTTCAGAAACCATTAAAAAAGCAGAAGATCGTCTGGAATTTAAGACAACCATGGAAAAGATTGGTGAGCCCTGCGCACCCAGTACGGTAGTAACCACCGTTTTGGATGCGGTAGCTTTCGCAGAAACCATCGGATATCCGGTTGTGGTACGTCCGGCTTATACTTTAGGCGGCAGCGGCGGCGGTATTGCCCAAAGCGAAGAGCAATTAAGGGAAATCTGCTCCAACGGTCTCAGACTCAGCCGGGTAGGCCAATGTCTCATTGAACGTTGTATTGCCGGCTGGAAAGAAATCGAATATGAGGTAATGCGGGATAAACAGGGGAATTGCATTACAGTATGTAATATGGAAAATATCGATCCGGTGGGTGTACATACCGGTGACAGTATTGTAGTGGCACCTTCCCAGACTCTTGCCGATAAAGAATACCAGATGCTAAGGTCTTCAGCCTTGAATATTATTACCGAATTAAATATAACCGGCGGCTGTAACGTACAGTATGCGCTCCACCCGGATACCTTTGAGTACTGTGTTATTGAAGTAAATCCAAGGGTAAGCCGTTCCTCCGCTCTGGCTTCCAAAGCAACGGGATACCCCATAGCCAAGGTTGCGGCTAAGATCGCACTGGGTTACAACCTGGATGAAATCCAGAATGTAGTAACCGGTAAGACTTATGCAAGTTTTGAACCGGCCCTGGATTATGTAGTGGTTAAGATTCCCAAATGGCCTTTTGATAAGTTTATTATGGCAAAGAGAACTCTGACCACACAGATGAAAGCTACCGGCGAAGTTATGAGCATCTGCACCAATTTTGAAGGTGCCTTAATGAAAGCCCTTCGTTCTCTGGAACAGAACATTTACAGCTTACAGTATGGAAATTATGGGCAGTATGAAACGGATGAAATCAGAGAAAAACTGCACCAGATTGATGACCGGAGACTGTTTGTTATAGCGGAAGCACTCCGCCGCGGAATTTCCTATGATGAAATCTTTGACATAACCAGGATTGACAGATGGTTCTTAGATAAGATTGCTATTCTGGTAGAAATGGAGCAGGAATTAAAAACCAAACCATTGACAAAGGAATTGTTGGAAGAAGCAAAAAGACTGGAATTTCCGGATCGCGTCATAGCGGAATTTACCGGTAAACCATTAGAAGAAGTGAAGCACTTACGTAAATCGGAATATGGAATTGTAACTGCCTTTAAGATGGTTGATACCTGCGCGGCAGAATTTGAATCCAGTACGCCTTACTACTATTCCTGCTTTGGCAGTGAAAATGAAGTAGACCCGGTTAAGACCAGAAAGAAAGTTATGGTGCTGGGTTCGGGACCAATTCGTATTGGCCAGGGCATTGAATTTGACTACTGTTCCGTACACAGCGTATGGGCTTTGAGAAAAGCCGGTTATGAGACCATAATTGTGAATAACAATCCGGAAACAGTAAGTACGGATTTTGATATAGCTGACAAACTGTACTTCGAGCCCCTGACTCCCGAAGATGTGGAAAGTATCGTAGATCTGGAACAGCCGGATGGAGCCGTAGTCCAGTTCGGCGGACAGACAGCCATTAAGTTAACAGAAGCCCTGTTAAAAATGGGAGTTCCCATTCTTGGAACCTCTGCAGAAAATGTAGATGCCGCGGAAGACCGTGAACTATTTGATGCCATACTGGAAGAATGCTGTATACCAAGACCTGCCGGCAAGACTGTATATACAACGGAAGAAGCTATTGTGGCAGCAAATGAACTGGGATACCCGGTTTTAGTAAGACCTTCTTATGTACTGGGAGGGCAGGGAATGCAGATCGCCATATCCGATGAAGATATCCGGGAATTCATGGCTATTATTAATCTAAATGTTCAGGAGCACCCAATTCTCGTAGATAAATACCTTATGGGTAAAGAAGTAGAAGTAGATGCCGTGTGTGACGGTGAAGATATTCTGATTCCCGGTATAATGGAGCATGTGGAGAGGGCCGGGATTCATTCCGGTGACAGTATATCCGTATATCCGGCTCAAAACATCACAGAAAGGCTTCAGAATGTTATTGTGGATTATACCAGAAAACTGGCAAAATCCCTTAATGTAATCGGACTCATTAATATCCAGTTTATTCTTTATCAGGATGAAGTATATGTAATAGAAGTAAATCCACGTTCCAGCCGTACGGTTCCCTATATCAGCAAGGTAACCGGCATACCCATCGTTGGTCTGGCTTCCCGTGTCATACTGGGAGATAAAATCAGAGATTTAGGTTATGGAACCGGCCTGGCCCCCAATGCGGATTATATTGCCATTAAGATGCCCGTATTCTCTTTTGAGAAATTACATGGTGCCGATATCAGCCTTGGACCGGAGATGAAATCCACCGGCGAATGCCTGGGTATTGCAAAGACTTTTAATGAAGCCCTTTACAAAGCATTTCTGGGAGCAGGTATCAATCTGCCAAAGCACAAAAAAATGATTATTACGGTAAAAGACGCTGATAAGCTGGAAGCTGTGGAGGCAGGCAGAAGATTCAAGGCTCTGGGTTATGAAATCTATGCAACCAGAAGTACGGCCAAATTCCTGAATGAAAATGGAGTTGAAGCCATACCTGTAAATAAGCTGGATAAAGAGGCTCCGACCATTATCGATCTGATCCTTGGACATGAGATCGACCTGGTAATCGATACACCGACCCAGGGACGTGATAAATCCAGAGACGGATTCCTAATACGACGCACCTCCATAGAAACCGGCGTAACCTGCTTAACCTCTCTGGACACAGCCAATGCATTGCTGACTAGTTTAGAGAATGCAGACATGGATAACATCTCTCTGATTGATATAGCTAAATTATAATAAATTCTTATAATAGTGGATGCTGTAGTAGCAGAAGTGTAAAGCAGTACCCTGGAAGTTGACAGCACATATATATTGTGTAAAGCTTTCAGGGTACTGTTTGCTAATATATTGATTTTTGATGATATATTAATAATAACGGTCTTCTTTCTGTTTCTTTTTCTATAATCCCGTTATTGATATGCTGTAGGAATTCATAGCAGAGTTAAGTTTTATTTGCTTTATTATACTCAGACCTGTTCACCTCTTAAACTGTTAAAGGAATTATAGATATCCAGGATGCCGTAACCCCATTCACGGTTGGGATAGACGTTATTTGGGGCTCTTCTTGCACCGCGTATTAAAAGATTCTTAATTTCCACACTGTCCAGTTGGGTATAATTACCTTCTATTATACCCCATTCCAATATCATAGCAGCAATGCCTGCGGTATGTGCTGCGGCCACACTGGTTCCCGACATTGTTGTGTAAGTGTTGTTTGGCCCGGGACCAACCAGATTGACACCTGGAGCAGCCAGATCCGGGCTGATATTGTTGTTTCTTGTAAACCCTCTGCTTGCATTAATAAAGAGGCTCTGATTGGTGTAGTCATAGGCGGTTACGTTAATGGGGATAATGGTATTGGCAGGAGAAGTCAGGGTTATTTCTGGAGTGGGCTGGGTAAAATAAGTCTGATCACTGATAAAATTTGATATCGGCAGCCAGATGTTAAAACGGGAATCCAGATCTATATTGGAATAGACCCGGAATCTCCAGATTCCCTCCGTCGGTTTATTAAACCGGATCAAAATGAGCTGGTCTCCGGTCTGTGCTTCTACGATCTGATAATCCACAAAAATAACCGTCTGCTCAAATATAAAACGGATTACTCTGGTTTCGCCGATTCTTGCAGGTATTCTGGGAATGAATTCTCCGGTAGGAGAGAGTATGTCAATGGAAAAAGTGCTGGGGGCGTCTCCCCATAATTCCATAGAAAATCCGGGCTCATTGGGGCCAACCCTGAGTTCAACCGTATCATACTCGATCCCTCTGGTTATAGTACCCTGATAGTGGTGGCCACGGTTGCCTTCGTTTCCCGCGCAGATGCTTACGCCGATACCCCTAAAATCTGCTACGGTAGAGAGGTAATTACTCAAAACGCCGCGTTCGTCATGAGCTCCTTGAGAGGTGCCGAAACCGATGCAGATGGATAAGGGTCTCATTAACCGGTTGGAGATGCTAAGAAGGTAATTAACTCCAAGCATGATATCTGTTTCCTGGTAGCAGACTGCATCCTGGGGAATGGAAAAAAAGTTACGGATATACTGCTTTGCCTGTCTTAATTTTACTACCACAATGTCTGCAAATGGAACAACGCCAGAAAAATTATTTTCAGGACTTTCCGAACCTGCGGCTATCCCTGCCAGAAAGGTGCCGTGTCCGATTTCATCCGTACTGGGAACAACGGATAAAGGATTTGCATTTTCCAGAGCAGAATTAATCTGAGCCGCTGTATATTCTGAACCGTAATAAAAGCCTTCCGGTACTTCACCGGTTTGAATGGTCTGATCCCAGATGGAATGTATTTTTGTTGTACCGTCAGCATTTTTAAAGGCATCATGGGTATAATCTATTCCAGTATCAATAATTCCTATTAAAACACCCTCACCACGAAGGTTAAAACTAGGTATATTTCGGATTCTCGTGACCCCGGAAGCCTCCAGGCTGCCGGTATCCATTAAACCAAAACAGCTTGGGAAAATACCATATCCATATATTTGAATTAAATTATCCGGAAGATTGCTGATAGGCGCGTAAACAACAGCATGAGTCGAATTAAGAGTAGTATAACAGGTGTTTTCTATGGCTGTAAGCTGTTCCAGTCTCTGCCCAAGCGCAACAATAAATTCAGCATAATCTTCGCTGAGAGCATATTCTCTGCAATTTTGATCCAAGGTCATCCTCTCCAATATATAGATTTCATTTATTAAATATATGAATAAATATATTTATTATTCTAAATTTACCTGTCATCTCAAGTGGAAGCTTTTTCATTTTTACGGTTGTCTGATATTTAAATTCATGTTATAATTTAACAAGATTAGCGCTATTTGGTCACTGTAGTTGTTTTGCGCTTTTATCTCAGGGATTATAATAGACATCATGATTTTACCTATAAAGAGTACATCAGGGAAGATGGGAAAATACAAAGCATGGATGGTAAAGATAAAGTACTAAAGAAAAGGGATCTTTACGCAAAAGAGCATTTAATGGATTTCTTTTCTAATATTTCATTGCCGGATGGCGTGGTTAGTAATTACATAGAAAAAGATAATTATATTGAATTTGTTTTTGATGATACTGTTTACTCCGCTTTGATAGACGGCGGTAATTGGGAGGAGATAAAACAGGAACTGAATCGTCAGAAGGAAAATAAGCTGAAAGAGAGCCATCGGATTAAGGAGCTTGAAAGACAGGATTCTTTAACCAGATTGTATAATAAAGAATACAGCCGGCGGATCATAGAGGAATTTTTATCAGCTTCTGAACGGAAATCCCATCATGCGCTAATGATTGTAGATATTGATAATTTTCAGGTTGTGAATGAAAATCTGGGATATTTATTCGGTGATACGGTTCTGGTTAATATAGCGGAATCTTTAGGTAAGATATTTTATGATACGGACATTGCCGGAAGAATCGGCGGCGATGAGTTTTTGATATTTCTTAAAGATGTAGCCAGTCTGGAACTATTAAAAGATAAGGCGGAAGAAATATATTCGGTGATCCGTAATACATATACGGGTGAGAATACAGATTACACTATGTCCTGCAGTATAGGAATCGGAGTTTATCCCGGTGACGGCGAGGATTTTTTGCAGTTGTTTATGAAAGCAGACGCGGCTTTAATACATACCCGTGAGAGTCATAAGAATTTTTATGGTTTTTATCATGATATTGAGGATAGCAGCGGTTATATTGATGAAGATTGTTATAATAAATATAAGATAACAAAAACCAGAGCTTATGGCAGTAATAATTTTGATAAAGAAATTACCGCATTTGCCTTTGATATTATGTCACGCACGAAAGATGTAGGCAGTGCAATTAATCTCTTATTAAATAAAGTGCGAGCCCAATTTGACTGTAACCATATCTGTATTTTAGAAAATTCTCTTAATAGTTCGAATTTTAATATTACCTATCTTAGCTGTAAAGACGGCATAAAACCGGAGAATAATAAACTAAATAATTTTATTTCTGAAATTGAGGATTATACCTATAAATTTGACGAAAACGGTATTTATTATATCCAGAATGTAAGTGAGATTAAGGAGGAAAGCGATAAGAGTGTACTGAATTCCTTAGGGATTCAAGCCTTACTTCACTGCGGTATATTTGAAAACGGTAATTTAAAAGGATGCGTCAGTTTACATGACTGTGAAAAACCAAGATATTGGACCCAGTATGAAATCGATTCATTGGTTACCATTACCAAGATTATTTCCTCTTATTTATTAAAAATGAGGGCTTCGGAACGGGCCAGCCAGCAGCTTTATATTATAACAAATTACGATGCACTGACTGGGCTGCCCACTCTGCATAAATTTAAAAGGGATGCGAAAAAATTGATGGAAGAGCATCCGGAACAAAAATATGCAATTATATATTCGGACATCAATCAGTTTAAATATATTAATGATACCCTTGGATATGATATCGGTGATAAGATCTTATGTGATTTTGCTGCGCTTATATCCTGCGAAGAGACAAATGATCGGAGACTGTGCAGGATATCGGAAGATAATTTTTTAGCAGTGGCACCTTTTAAAGATGAAGATACCATACGGGATGTTATTTTATCTGTGAATGAGCGGTTTAATGTCATGCAGAAGGCAAAGTATCCGGGCAATAAATTTGTGGTGGCTACCGGGGTGGCTTTAGTTGATGATTCGGAGGATATAACGGTCGCCATTGATAATGCTAAATTAGCCAGAAAAAGCATTAAGAATTCACCCAAAACTGCCTGCAAGTTCTTTGATTACTCCATGAAAATAATGCTTCAGCGGGAAGCTGAAATTACAAATTCCATGGAACAGGCTTTAAAGAACGGTGAATTTATTGTGTATCTTCAACCTAAGGTCGGACTAAAGGACAATAATCTGGTTGGAGCGGAAGCCTTGGTCAGATGGAAAAAGAAGGATGGCAGTCTGATTCCGCCCAGTGATTTTATTCCTCTTTTTGAGCGGAATGGCTTTGTTGTTAATCTGGACTTTTATATCTATGAAGAAGTGTGTAAACTCTTAGTATCCTGGATAAAGAATGGGCTGCCGGTGTGTCCCATATCCGTTAACGTGTCCAGAATTCATTTAAATGATGAGGAGTTTGTAAATGAAATCAAAAGGCTGGTGGATAATTATAAAATTCCTTATCATTTATTGGAACTGGAACTTACGGAAAGTATATTTCTAAATAATGCGGAAGCGGCACTGTCAACTATGAAAAAGCTGCGGAAGCTGGGTTTTGGAGTTTCCATTGATGACTTTGGTGCAGGATATTCGTCCTTAAATTTATTAAAGAATATGGAGACGGATGTTATAAAGCTGGACAAGGAATTTTTTGGACAGGGTGATATGCAAAAGGAAGAACAGATTATCGTATCCAGTATAATCAGTATGGCAAAGCAGCTGAATATGAAGGTTTTATCCGAAGGTGTGGAAACCCAGACCCAATCGGATTTCCTAAAAACCGTATTATGTGATATGGCTCAGGGTTATCTTTACTCCAAACCGGTTCCCGTGGAGGAGTTTGAGGATTTAATGAAGCAGATCCAGAGTAATAATTATATAATATAGATTAGCAATTTATTTTTTTACAGATTCTATTTTTTATATTTTTATATAGATTTAAGTTTCTAAAGACCTCACAAATTACTAAAGATCTTTCAAAAAGAAATTTTTCCTCTGTTAAAAGTCTGGATTTTATGACTCAAGACTTTGACAGAGGACTTTTTTTGTTGGAAAATCAATATATAGATGCAAAACTCATCCCGTAAAAATAAGTAATCACCCCGATAGGGCGGTTTTAAAACAATCTAATAATTATTTTTAATTAGTATATTTAATAAACAATAATACATGAGTGATATGAAATAAAACATTGCCGGATTAAGAATAATGGTTATAATAGATTAGGATGAAGTTTTTTCATCTGGAAAAGTAATAAAATTATACTATATCTGTTCATAATAAAATAATTAATAGGACCAGTGACGGAAAGGAGTTATCAATGAAATTTAGTAATGGATGTTGGGTACAAAGAGAAGGAGTGGAATGCTTCAGCCCTGCTGAGGTTTATGAAACCAGAAGAAACAATAACAGTATAACTTTTTGCGCTCCCACGCATAAAATTATCCGTAGAGGTGATACCTTAGGCGGACCGAATCTGACAATTAAGATATCCGCACCGGCACCAGAAGTTTTAAGAGTTCAAACCTTTCATTACATGGGAGTTGTAGATCACGGACCAAATTTTGAAATTTCGTTGGATGACAATGCGGTATTGTCCGTTGAAGAAACAGAGGATGCATATAAGCTTTTTAGTGGTTCCCTGAATCTGTCTGTCAATAAGCAGACTGCTGAGATGCAGTTTAACCGTGGTAATTACAAGTTAACGGCCAGCAATAAGCGGGATAAGGCTTATGTGAAGACAGCATTTAAAGGTCTTGCTTATGAAACCGACAATCATGACGCTTATATGAGAGAACAGTTAAGTCTTTCTGTGGGTGAATTAATCTATGGATTAGGGGAACGTTTTACACCTTTCGTGAAAAACGGACAGTCTGTGGACCTCTGGAATGAAGACGGTGGTACCTCCACTGAAATATCCTATAAAAACATACCTTTTTACCTTTCAAACAGAGGGTATGGCATATTTGTCAACAGTTCCGATAAAGTTTCCTTTGAAATAAGCTCGGAAATGGTTAAAAAAGTCGGTTTCTCCGTTCCGGGGGAAAGCCTGGATTACTTTATTTTTAACGGACCGGCTATGAAGGATGCCATATCCAGATATACGGATTTAACCGGGAAACCTGCACTTCCTGCACCCTGGACGTTCGGACTGTGGTTATCCACTTCCTTTACCACCAATTATGATGAAGCTACCGTAACCAGTTTTGTGGATGGTATGGCAGAAAGAGATATTCCCTTAAGTGTATTCCATTTTGACTGTTTCTGGATGAAGGGATTTAACTGGTGTGATTTTAAATGGGATAAGGAGGTATTTCCAGATCCTTCGGGTATGTTAAAGCGCCTAAAAGAGAAAGGCCTTAAGATCTGCGTATGGATTAATTCTTATATTGCACAGGAATCCATACTTTTTGAAGAAGGTATGGAAAATGGATACTTTGTTAAGAGAACCAACGGTGATGTATGGCAGTGGGATATGTGGCAGCCCGGAATGGCGCTGGTGGATTTCACCAATCCGGCAGCCTGTGAATGGTACGCTTCCAAGTTAGAAGAATTGATGGATATGGGAGTGGATTGTTTTAAAACCGATTTCGGTGAAAGAATCCCCACGAAGGACGTTGTTTATTACAACGGTGCGGATCCGGTAAAAATGCATAATTACTATACTTACCTTTATAATAAAACCGTATTTGGCCTGGTAGAGAAAAAACGCGGCAAAGGCAACGGAGTGGTATTTGCAAGAAGTGCCACGGCAGGCGGTCAGAAATTCCCCGTACACTGGGGCGGAGACTGCTGGTCTGATTTTGAATCCATGTCGGAAAGCTTAAGGGGTGGACTATCCCTGACTATGTCAGGCTTTGGCTTCTGGAGTCATGACATCGGCGGTTTTGAAGATACTTCCACACCGGATGTTTATAAGAGATGGGTTGCATTTGGTTTAATGTCTTCCCATTCCAGACTCCACGGAAGCTCCTCCTATCGTGTTCCCTGGGCTTATGACGAAGAAGCCGTAGAAGTGGCACGTTTCTTTACGAAATTAAAAGCTTCTTTAATGCCCTATCTTTACGGAAATGCCGTTGAAACCAATAAAACAGGTATCCCCACCATGCGCAGTATGGTGTTGGAGTTCCAGGATGATCCTGCCTGCCAGTATCTGGATAAACAGTATATGCTTGGCGGCAGCCTGCTTATTGCACCGGTTTTAAATGAAGAGAGTATGGGAGAATTCTACGTTCCCCAAGGCAGCTGGACGAATTTCCTCACCGGAGAAAAAGTTGCCGGCGGCCGGTGGGTAAGAGAATATCACACATATTTAAGCATTCCCTGCCTGGTAAAAGAGAATTCCATTATTGCCGTCGGTGCGGTGGATACAAAACCTGAATATGACTATGCAGAGGATGTAACTTTTAAAGTATATGAATTAACAGAAGGAATCGCAGCAAAAACCCAAGTCTATAATACCAGGGCAGAGCTGGAATTAAGCATATCAGTTCTTAAGGAAGGAAACACCATTACTGTTTCCGTACAGCATTTAGGTGAAGCCAAACCATATAAGGTTTACCTCCACGCAGTGAAAAATATAGCTTCCGTAACGGGAGGCACCAGCCAGGAATCAGAAAAGGGAATTGTAATTATACCTTCTGAGTATAAAAAAGATTCCGTTGAGGTTATTAGCTGTAAGTTAAATTAAGAAAAACAGGATTTCAGTTAAATATATAATTTAATTAGAAATTGGTCAAGGTCAATTTTGTGTTCATAATATACACATCGGGGGATGTTTTTCACTGAAAGCTGGAAGAATATGATAAGTATATATTAGTTGGCTTTTTATCTGTTCTGTAATATAATTACTTTAATAAGCCCGTACAAAATTGTTATACCGCGAATCGTATCTTGTTTTGCTATAACTGAATAGTAATGTGATTTAAGAAACAGCAGGGGCTTGCCATATTAATATGGCAGGCCCTGTATAAATATAAGGCTCATATCCCGTCCGGAAAGGAGGAATGGAGATGGTTTTTAATAAATTTGCCAGTGGCAAAATCGATGTCATTAAAGTACTCAAAATAGCTGCCGGCAGCAGTGCGGCAATCCTGATAGCCGATGTACTGGGGTTAGCGTACAGCGCTTCGGCAGGAATCATTACGTTACTTAGTATTCAGGATACCAAGAAGGAAACCCTGGTGGTTGCTGGAAAACGGTTCCTTGCCTTTATACTGGCCATATTGACTGCTTATTGCCTGTTTACGGCCTTTGGTTACTATACGCTGACTTTTGGCCTCTTCCTGCTGATTTTTATTTCCTTAAGCTATTTATTCCGGCTGCAGGAGGGAATTCCAATGTGTTCTGTGCTGGTGACACATTTCCTTATCGAGAAGGATATGAGCGCAGTCTTTATCTGCAATGAAAGTATCATCTTGTTTATTGGTATTTTGGTAGGAATTATTTTAAATCTTTATATGCCGGATAATACCGGGGCTGTTAAGGCGGATATGCGGCAAATAGAAGAAGATATCCGGTCGATCCTGGGCATGCTTTCAGAAATTATTTCACGGGAAAATACGGCCAAAAACCAGGCGGCTGGATTTGAATCCACAGAGTCCGGTTTACTGGATAAAAGTTTTCAGGAACTGGACAGCCATTTGAAGGCGGCAATTGCACGGGCATATAATAATATGAATAATACCTTGTTAAGTGATACCCGGTACTATATCCAGTACTTTACCATGAGACGGAGCCAGACCGGTATTCTTCTTCATATCAGAGAACAAATCCGCTTATTGACTTCCGTACCAAAACAGGCAGACAGCATAGCCTTGTTTTTAAAAAAGATCCGTGAGCAGTTTCATGAGTATAATAATGCGGAAAGATTGCTGCAAGAGCTGGAACAGATAAGAAATGGATACCGGTCAGAGCCAAATCCGGTTACCCGTGAAGAATTTGAAAACAGGGCTGTCTTATATTTGATCCTGTATGATCTAGAGAATTTTTTAAATATTAAAAATAATTTTGTCAGTAATATCAGTATTAGTCAGATAAATACCTTTTGGGATCAAAGGGATTAACTGCATATAAGAATAAGAAGAAAAAGCTGCAAAGAGACCGGATTGTTTAATACAGTTAAACAATCCGGTCTTTTTGCAGTTTTGCTTTTGTTAAAAATATCCAATATGTACTGTAAAAAATATGAAATTTTTACGGTATAAATGTGAAGCGAAAGCTGATAGTATAAATTTAGTCATTAAACATATTACCTTAAAAGACTATACCAGGATCAGGAAGTTAAGGTTGATAGAAAATATAAATTATAGAAAGGATGCTGCAGAGTGGATTTTTACATTTTATTCTGTGGCAGTATCACAGGCTGGCCTGTGATATAAAATAGGTGTAATATGCAGAAATCAGCAGCATTACAGACGAAAGATCTTTCAAAAGTGAAGAAGAAAAGGATCTCAGAAGGGAAGAAATTGTTTTTATACTCCGTGCCATTTTTATTATTATCCTTTGCATTTTCCTATTTTCCTCTGCATGGCTGGTTATATGCCTTCTTTGATTATAAACCGCCTTTAAAATTATCCCAGTGTGAGTTTGTAGGATTTCAGTGGTTTAAAATGCTATTTGCAAATCCGACACAGATAAGCCAGCTTATGAAGGTTATGAAAAATACATTTGCCATGAGCGGGCTGGCACTTGCCACGTCTTTTCTGCCTGTATTATTTGCTATGTTTTTAAGTGAAATAAAAAGTAAAAGGTTTCGGAACTTTGTACAAACCTTTACCACTGTCCCGAATTTTATCAGCTGGGTCATGGTATATTCCGTTGCCTTTAGTCTATTTTCCAATACCGGTATGGTTAACACATTTTTAAATAATGCGGGTATTATAACAACTCCTATTAAATTTCTGGACGGAGATTCCCATACCTGGCTGTCCATGATTTTATGGAGTACCTGGAAAGGTCTTGGATGGGGCTCGATTATGTATCTTGCCGCCATTGCAGGTATTGACCAGGAATTGTATGAAGCCGCCAGAGTAGACGGAGCCGACCGTTTTAAATTGATGCGGCATATAACACTGCCGGCACTAATGCCAACATTTTTTGTATTATTATTGCTTTCCATTGCTAATTTCCTGAATAATGGCCTGGACCAGTATTATGTATTTCAAAATTCCTTTAATAAGGAGCATATCCAGGTTCTGGATTTATATGTATTTAATGTGGGCATGACGGGCCGGAGTCCCTCATTGGCAACTGCAATTGGTATGCTTAAAAGCCTGGTCAGCATTACTTTATTATTTACCGTTAACTATGTATCAAAGAAAACCCGTGGAGAATCCATCATATAGAAAGGATATTCATTATGAAGCAGATAACGGAGAAAAAGAAAAGACCGGAGGGGAAAGAACTGGTTTTTCATGTTTTTAATTATTTGTTTTTTGTATTATTTACTCTGATTTGCATTTATCCGTTTTATTACCTGATCATTAATACCCTCAGTGCCAATGATATGAGTGCCAATGGTATGATCAATTTCCTGCCTAAAAAAATTCATCTGGAAAATTACATTAAAGTTATTAAAATCAGGGGGCTTGGCACTGCTTTATGGGTCTCCATAGGCAGAACTGTAATTGGAACAGCCTGTACCGTATTAGCTTCTGCGTTTTTGGGTTTTTTATTTACTCAACAGAAGATGTGGGGCAGAAAATTCTGGTACCGTTTCATTGTTGTAACCATGTATTTTAATGCGGGTTTAATTCCTATGTTCTTAACCATGAAGAACTTAAACCTGACCAACAGCTTCTGGGTATACATAATTCCTGCCATTGTACAGCCTTTTAATATTATTCTGGTAAAAACCTATACGGAATCCATACCCACCTCCCTTCAGGAGGCGGCTGAGATTGACGGTGCCGGAATTATAACGGTTTTCAGAAAGATTATCCTGCCCACAAGTACTCCAATACTGGCTACAATTGCAATTTTTGCGGCGGTAGCCCAATGGAATTCTTTTCAGGATACTTTAATCTACGTTACAGACCAAAAATTATATTCACTGCAGTATTTATTGTATTGTTATATCAATCAGGCAAATTCTCTTGCAGCTCTGATAAAAAACAGTGTCGGCTCGGGCAGCAATGTAATGGCCCTGGCAACGAAACAAACCCCGACGTCAGTACGTATGACAGTTACGGTTCTTGTAGTACTGCCTATATTGTTTATATACCCCATGTTCCAGAGATACTTTGTAAAAGGTATTATGATTGGGTCTATAAAAGGGTAATTAGGTTGAAAAATATAAATTTTTTCAACATCCTGATTTATACGTGCGCCAAAGCGCACAGATAGGAGTTTAATATGAAGCAAAACAAAATAAACAAAGAAGTGTTTTATTTTGCTGAGATAAGTAAATAGTATTGGAGGGAAAAGTATGAGGAAAAAATTATTAAGTATGCTATTATGTGTCCTGTTAATAGCATCCATGTTTGCCGGCTGCGGTAAAAAAGCGAATCCGGCGGTAGGCAGCGCTGATCCGGCAGGCACAACAAAAACAGAAGATACTGCGGCAGCAGATACAAAAGCTACAGATACGGCATCGGATGATAGTACAAAAACCGGGGAAGCAAAGTATCCGAAGTTTATTACAGTTGATGTTTTTGACGGTTTGGCAAATTATCAGGGAATTCAATCCGGCTGGTTTGCCAAGATCGTAAAAGACAAGTTCAATATGGAGCTTAATATGATTGCACCGAATGTAGCAGGCGGCGGAGAAACACTGTTCCAGACACGTTCGGCTTCCGGAGACCTGGGTGATTTAATTATCTATGGAGCGGATGGCGGCAGATTACAAAGTATGGTAACTGCCGGCTTATTGGTTAATTTAACAGATCTGATATCAGATAAAGAGAATCTTAAGAAATATCAGAGCGGAATTGATTCCTTAAACGAACTGGTTAAAGAAGATGGAATTTATGCAATACCCAGCAGCGTTTCCGAACAGCCGGCGACAAATCCATCGGAAGGTTTGGACCCGACCTTTGGTCCGTATCTTCGCTGGGATGCTTATAAGGCAGTTGGTTACCCCCAGATGAAAACCATGGAAGATCTGCTACCGGTATTAAAGGCAATGCAGGAAGCGGTTCCGGAAAGTGACACAGGCAAGAAAACTTACAGTTTCTCTTTGTTTAAGGACTGGGATGGCAATATGATGTGTCTGGCGAAGCAGCCTACCTGTTTTTATGGTTATGATGAACTTGGATTTGTCTTAGCCAGAGCAGACGGCTCCGATTACCAGAGTATAATCGACAGCGATTCCATGTATACCAGAGTATTGAAATTGTATTTTGATGCAAATCAGATGGGGCTGGTAGATCCGGAATCAACTACGCAGAACTATGATACTTTATATACAAAATACCAGGACGGACAGATTTTATATTCACCGTGGCCATGGCTAGGTCAGGCTGCATATAATACTCCGGATAATAAAGCCGCCGGAAAAGGTTTTATGATATCGTCCATAGCTGACATGAAGGATTTTTCCTACGGCTGTAGACCGGATGGTGACAGGCAGAGTATTGCCATCGGAAGCAATGCGGAAGATCCCCAAAGATTAGCGGACTTTATTGACTGGCTTTATTCACCGGAAGGAATTATGATGTCTGCCGCACAAACCTCAAGTTCCTGCGGCCCTCAGGGTCTGACCTGGGAACTGGTAGATCAAAAGCCGGCTTTAACCGAATTCGGCTGGAAAGCCTTCTTTGAAGGCGGAGATACACAAGTTCCGGAGGAATGGGGCGGCGGTACCTGGAAGGACGGCGTGTCGGCCCTTAACTTCCCTGCGGTTATACCAAGTGATATTAATCCGGAAACCGGTTATCCCTATAATTACACCTTATGGGAATCCGTGCTGGCGAAAAATACAACGGCACTCGATACGGACTGGCAGACTAAAATGGGTGCCAAAACCACCTTGGAGTTTTTACAGAATAATAACCAGCTTATGGTTGCGCCAGGTTCTTCCTATATAGCACCGGAAGAAAATTCAGAAATTACTACCTTAAGAGGACAATGCAAAGCTATCATTATCGAATATTCCTGGAAGATGGTATTTTCGTCGGATGAAGGAGAATTTAACAGCTTATTAAAAGAAATGCAGGATACAGTGAAAGGCCTTGGCTATGATCAGGTTCTGGCAGTTGATATGCAGAATGCAAAAGATCAGAATGCATCCAGGGT
Organism: Bacillota bacterium; assembly: GCA_023443925.1. The sequence goes on from JAEZSL010000219.1 coordinate 30,349, forward strand.
TGAAGCCGTTGCTGCCTCCAAATAGACTGAACAAAACTTGTGTTGAGCAGAGATAGTGGTAAATAAAGCAAGTATAAATGGATAAATGATTGATACAAAATAATAAAACCGGAATTCAATAGAGTAAAACCGGAATAAAACAGAGTAAAACCGGAACACAACAGAGTAAAACCGAAATACAACAGAGTAAAACAGGAATAAAACAAGAATAAAACAAAAATAAAATACCATATATACGAAGGGGAATTTATGAACTTCCTGGTAATAACGGATGATTACTGCAATCCGATTATTACCAGGAAATTTTTTGTGTTTAAAAAATATCGCTAAATTCTGAATTTTGTATAAATAATTCAACAGGGGCTTGTCAATTACGCCGGGCACTTTCTTTAGCACATGATTTTCTTCCGGTATTCGGCGGGACTGATTCCTACATATTTCTTGAATTTTTTATGGAAATAGTCTACATTTTTATAACCAACAAGTTCTGCTATTTCATACACCTTCAGATTCTTCTGCTTTAACAGCTCCAGGGTATGGTCGATACGTACATGATCGATATAAGAGTTAAAGTTTTCACCGGTCTTTTTATGAAATATCTTACCTAGGTAGGAACTGTTATAGCCAAAGAGAGGAGCAATGGTTTCAAGCCTTATATTGTCTCGGTAATTATGGTTAATATAGCAGACAATATCATCCAGGATACTTTCGTTGGAGGATCGACCGATGGCGTTCATAAGCATCTCAATCTGTTCTGAAAAGAACAGGATTATTTCGTATAAGTAATACTTACTGTCAATAAAATCGATAACGGAAGAATTGGTAGGGAACGGAATATCGGAAGTACTGTATAGATGGTGCATATTCTGCTTGATCTGAAGATAGATATCCGTCAGAAATAGTTTGATTTCCATGGGGTCCGTCCTGGTACTATAAAGATCTTTCTTCAGGGCAGCTAAGGTGTCCGCTGTCATTTTGCGGTTAAAGCTCTGGATATAAGCACAAAACTTATCACTGTAGCGTTTTGTTTCTTCAGGGCTGATATCATAAACCTGGTTTTCATAATCCGGAAGCAGTTCATAGCCTATGACATGCCGGTTCTGTTCACAGAAAAAACGCCGGTTTAGCAGGCTTAAGGCATCCTGGTAAGAACAGTGGATATCCTCTAATTGATATATTATTCGGCCATAGGTTATAAACAGGGAATCAAGGGGGGAGCCTTTTTGCGGTTTCTCTTCATAATGACGCAGAACATCCCGAAAGCGTTCCAGAGCAAAATTACCTTTTAATAAAATAATATCCTTTTGATGCAGTTTTATATGTTCAAAGGAGCCGTTTCCCTGGTTAGTGACTTTTAACAGGTCTGCAAAGCTATAAGTAAGGCCGAAGGTTTCCCGGCTATAATTTTCATAAATTATAACCTGATAGACGGAGGCCAAAAGACTTATTTCCTCCGGGTCAATTTTATTAATATCACAGGTGTTTTGCAGAAGGTCCCTTAGTATGGTATATTTAGCTTTCTCTTTATAATGCTTCATAGTACGTTTGTGGAGATTTTCCTTTTCGAGGGCTTCTTTTACGGTTATTAAGGCCTGGCATAATTCATCTTCCTCGATGGGTTTTGTAAGGTAGAAATCCACACCCCACCGAATCGCCGTCTGGGCATATATGAAATCGGAATATCCGCTTAGAATAATGAAATGCCCCTTAAAGTCATGTTCTCTTGCCAGTTTTACTATATCCGTGCCTTGTAATTTTGGCATGCGGATATCCAGGAGTACCAAATCCGGGTTCAGTTTAAGAATACCCTGTAAAGCATCTTCCCCATTGCTTGCTTCTTTGCAGATAATAAATCCAAGTTCCTCCCAGTTAACAATGTATTTCAGACCTTCCCGGATTGTTGCCTCATCATCTGCTATCAATACTTTCATCATCAATTATTCCTCCATTCTATTGTGCAAAGGAAGCGTAAGAGATACCAGAGTTCCTTCATTTGGGCGGCTTTTAATTTCCATACCATAAGCTTCGCCGTAAAAAAGCTTGATTCTCTGATTGATATTATAAAGACCGATATTAGCTGGGGAGCCTTTTTTACGAACCTCAATGCTGTTGGTTAAAGAATTTAATTCTTCTTCCGTCATGCCAAGGCCGTTATCAAAAATATGAATCAGCAATACTTCATTATCTTTTGTTGATACTTCAATACAGATCTGGCCGTTATTTTCTGTTTCCTCCAGACCGTGAAGTATGGCATTTTCCACGATTGGCTGCAGAAGGAGGGGAAGAATCTCATAATCCTCCGGATTCATATTCTCGGGAAAGGTTAAGGTGTAGTTTACACGGTCGTTAAAACGAAGTTTCTGTATGGCTAAATAGGTGGAGATATAATCCAGTTCTTTTTTTAGAGTGGTGGAAGCGGTTCCGGTGTTTTCCAGTACATAATGCATGGATTTACCCAGCAGCTTAATGGCATTGGCCACTTCCCGGTTCCCGGCGGTTAACGCTTTCATACGGATGGTTTCCAGGGTATTATATAGAAAATGGGGATTAATCTGGCTGGACAGCATTTTAAACTCCATTTTCTGCTGCTGGTTTTTAAGGATCTGTTCCTGAATTTTTGCTTCGTACATCCGGACATTCATTTGTGTAATGCTATGTATCATTACTTTCAGGTCTGAAAATACCTCGGACAATTCATCATCGCCCGGAATAGAATCAATTACGTTATAGTCCCCCTTACTGGCTTTATACATTTCTCCCCGCAGTGTAATAATACGGGAACTGAACCGGTTATTAAATACCGTAATAATAATCAGAGGCACAATGGCTGCAACGAGTATAATGGCACTGCAGATTAATATGATGCCTGCAGTATCACCCAAGGCATCGTAGTCCAGAGTTGAAATATATATTTTATCATTGGATGCAAAAGGCAGCAGAGTCGAAATATTTGCAATGCCAGCTTTATTATCATAGATTAACTGGCCGGAGTACAAAAACAGAGGCTGCTGGTAGTCAATTGGAAGGGTCAGATAATTGCCGGGCAGATCCCGTTTTGAACTGTAAAAAACGGGGTCCTGATTTACGGTAACGGCAGTGAAAAGTGAATTGTTTCGGATTCGGTTTTTCAGGTATATATTGCTGATACGGATTACCAGTACGGCATATTCCTTTGTGGCAATTACGGGAATTTTTCTTATTAAACAAAGCTGCTGGGAGTTATTGTCCCAGGAATCAAGGGTGCCAAGGCTTTTCCAAAGAATATCCGCGCGGCTGCCGGCCTGTTGATACCAGGAAGTTTTTTGTATTTCTTCCGTCACCGGTTTAAAAGAGGCATATTCATGAATGGTTGGGTTGCTGGTGTAGAGTTCTATGGATGAGATAAAGGTGTTTTTGTAGATATAATTACTGAGTCGTGTAAAATTGCTGCAGCTTCTGGCTGCCTCCTGTTCGGTCAGATAGCGGGTGGATAGAAGAGTCTGCAGATTCTTATCCGCAAAGATTTCGTCAGAGATATTATAAACGGTAGTGGTCACATCAAACATAATGGATTTAACGCGGGAGTTTTCTGCCTCCACCTGATCCCGGTAATGATTCAGCAGCAGACGCCTGGTATTTACGATTAAGAAAATCCCAATAATTAAAATTGGGATCAGCAGTGCGGTAATGTATATGAAATTTAATTGCTTTTTCACATTGGTATTGTAGAGCCTATGCCGTAATACCTGCAAAATCCTCATCTCAGAAGTCCTTTCTACTTTATTTATTAATATTATAGATGAAGCTAAAATAATTGTCAAACAGCTAAATATTATTATTTTGCAACAAGAAAGAGTCTGGCTTGCCAGACTCTAGCGCTGACGCGCTGTCACGACAGTGACATCTTCCAAAGGATTTATCCTTTTGCGTGTTCATGTGCATCCTGCCTGGAAGGCTTTTTAATTTATAGGAAAGTTCTCCGAACTTACCTATAAATTAAAAAGGGCCGCCCCTGTAGGCAGCCCTTTACTGAACCAGAAATATTAAATCTATTCGCCGGCCGTTGTATCTTGTGTATCCTCACCGGTTGCAGCAGTGGTGTCCGTAGTGCCGGTTCCGGTATTCTCGGAGGTGGATGGTTCTATAATAGTAGTTTTACCGATTACAATAGGATCCCAGACTTTACTGTTTACCGTAATGGTATATTCTTTTTTGATCTTTTCATATTCAGCATCAAAGGCATCCTGTTCTGCTTTGGAAATCGCTTCGGTAACTGCTTTATCATAAGCATCGGAAGCATTGTTGTCCACCATTTTTATAATATAAAAACCGGTATCCGTTTCAACAATGTCTTTGGTAAAGGCATCCTTCTCTAATGCAACAGCTGCTTCCTGATATGCTTTTTCCGCCGTACCATCATCTAAGACAAAATCCAGAGTACTGGTAGTTAGCTTATCATCCGCACTCTTTATGGCGGAGAATTCTTCTCCTGCCTTAACTTTATCAAGGGCAGCGGTAATTGTTGCTTTTGCAGCGGTTTTTTCATCCTCTGTTAATTCAACAGATTTGTAACTTTCATCAAGTTTTGTGGTAGGCACAAACAGGAATTCTGTTTTGTACTGTTTGTAGTCTTCACGTTTTATGGTTGCTTTGATACCGTCATCATCAATATCAAATCCATCTATTAAATCTGTATAATACTTTCCGGCAAGTGTCATTTTCTGCTGTACCTGAGAAAGTAATTCCTTAGTAAAGCCGGTTACTTTAAGCTGATCTTTGCTGATAGAGGTTAAAATCTGGTCTGCATTGGTATCGGCCTGAGTTTTTTCATCATCAGTGAGGGTGTAGTTATCTTTCACAGCTTTATCATAAAGAATTGCGTACAGCTCGGCAGTATTCATTACGTAATCCTTTGCCTGTTCACGAATCGTCTTACCGTTAGGATCATTGGGGTCCTTCTGATCCCAATAGCTTGTACCGGTGTATTGCTGATAAGCTGCTTCATATTGAGCCCCGCTGGATTCAACAGGCATGATATAGTACATCATCTCATTTAGATAAATGTCTTTATCATTAACCGTTATTACTACAGATTTTGCCGGATCCTCTTTTTGACTGCATCCGGTCATGAATGTCATTCCAACTGCCAGGGTAGATATCAGTAGGAGGGACAATACTTTTTTTGTTTTTTTCACTTTATTTCCTCCATT
>JAEZSL010000335.1 GCA_023443925.1 Bacillota bacterium
AATGCATTAGGGCTTGTAAACATAGTATTCCCATGGTAATATAATCATTAATACTACAAATATAAGGAGGTCTTTATGAAGATTTCGACAAAAGGACGCTATGCGCTGCGTTTAATGCTGGATCTGGCTCTGCATAATACAGGCGAATATATAACGATTAAAAGTATTTCTGCCAGACAGGAAATATCCGATAAGTATCTGGAACAGATTATAACACAACTGAGCAAATCCGGATATGTTAAAAGCATTCGTGGTGCACAGGGCGGTTATCGTTTAGCGAAAGCCCCGGAAGAATATACGGTAGGTATGATTCTGCGTTTAATTGAAGGCAGTCTTGCACCTGTTGCCTGCTTAGAAGATGATATAAATCAATGTACCAGAAGCAGCCAGTGTGCTACCCTTGATGTATGGGTGAAGCTAAACGAAGCTATTAATAATGTCGTAGACAATATTACTTTAGCAGATCTGGTGGATAAGCAAAACAGCCTGACCGGTAATGATTATGTGATATAGAATGGTTCCGGTGTGCTTAATTTACAGCATTTCCGGATTAACTACACGAGAAAAGATGTCAAGAGAAATTTCCCCAAAATCAGGAAAATTTTGCTTGACATTTTTATATAATTACATTATACTTCAATTCATAGTATTCCAATAGGATTTAATGAATTATAAGAAAGGTGGTATTTATTTCATGTCGAAACACACTCTGAAATTTGAAACTCTCCAGCTCCATGTCGGACAGGAGAAGCCGGATTCGGCAACAGATGCACGCTGCGTACCAATTTACCAGACCTCTTCCTACGTTTTTGCGGATTCTGCCCAGGCTGCCGCTCGCTTTAATTTATCCGAAGGCGGCAATATCTATACCCGTATCATGAATCCTACCAGTGATGTTTTCGAACAGCGTATTGCTGCGCTGGAAGGCGGTATTGCCGCACTTGCAACTGCTTCCGGTTCCGCAGCGATTACCTATGCGGTTCAGAACATTGCTCACACCGGAGATCATATTGTTTCTGCCAATACCATATACGGCGGAACTTATAATCTGTTTGCACATACTTTTAAAGATTACGGCATAACAACCACCTTTGTAAATCCTGATGAGGAAGGCAGTTTCGAAAAAGCGATTCAGCCCAATACGAAAGCCATCTTTATCGAAAGCCTTGGAAACCCTAACTCAAGTCTTATTGATATTGCGGCTGTTGCCGATATCGCTCATAAAAACGGCATACCGTTGATTGTTGACAATACCTTTGCAACACCTTACCTGCTCCGTCCCATTGAATACGGTGCGGATATTATTGTTCATTCTGCAACCAAGTTTATTGGCGGACACGGTACTTCCATCGGTGGTGTCATTATAGATTCCGGCAAATTCGACTGGGCTGCTTCAGGCAAATTCCCTTATTTGACCGAACCAAACCCCAGCTACCACGGTATCAGCTTTACCGAAGCCATCGGAGCTGCGGCTTACATCATAAAAGCCCGTGTAACTTTATTAAGAGACACAGGAGCTACCTTAAGTCCTTTTAATTCGTTCTTATTTTTACAGGGTCTGGAGACTCTCTCCCTGCGTGTGGAACGTCATGTGGAGAACACCTTAAAAGTTGTTGAATTCTTAAAATCCCATCCTCAGGTAGAACATGTAAATCATCCTTCCCTGCCGGATAACCCGTACCATGAATTATACAACCGTTATTTCCCCAATGGCGGCAGTTCCATCTTTACTTTCGAAATCAAGGGCGGCGCCAAAGAAGCCCAAAACTTTATCGATAAATTAGAGATATTCTCCTTACTTGCTAATGTTGCCGATGTAAAATCCCTGGTTATCCATCCGGCAAGTACTACCCACTCACAGATGACGGAAGAAGAACTGCTTGCCTCCGGTATAAAACCCAATACGATCCGCTTGTCCGTTGGTATCGAACATATTGATGATATTATATATGATTTAAATCAGGCCTTAGAAAAATAATTGCTGATCCCGGCCGCTATTTCAGGCTATATAATATACCTTCTATTTGCAATAAGAAAGAGTCTGGCAGACCCAGACTCTTTCTTATTGCACTGTCATAACTGAGGTAATCTGCAAGGAGCATGTCCTTAAAATCCCACCCGGCAGGGCTTATTTTGTAATCTCTGCAAAATCATCCAGTACAGCGTCAAATTTATACATAACACTGCCGTCCGTTGCCACATAGAAAACTCCTATGCTTATCCTCTGTCCATCTTTCTCAGAATATACATTAATACCGTAACAGTCGGTTCCTTTGATATTGGTGGTCCAATTATCATATTCCACCGTATATTCGCTAAGTTCAGACGGAAGACCTAAGACTTTTTTCGGTACTTTACTCAAGCTTGCAAGGGCATCCTCCCGGGTGAAAGCAGCCGTATCCGTTGTATCGGATTCAACTCCTGCACCGTCTTCCGTATAGAGGGGATGCTCCGAAAAAGGTGCTGATGTTTCATCGCTTTTATAACATAATAATTCACCATTATTTACATTAACCAATACATTGGGTTCAATTGGTCCGCTGCCGTCACTTATCTGGAACTCATAATAAGTATTACCATCCAAATCCAGACTGTCCTTCACCAATACGAAATAATAACCCCGTTCCCCGATTCTATCCTGAATTAATTGAATGGCTGCCTTTTCGCTAAGCCTGCTTTCCCCCGTATCCGCCTCTGTCTGGCTCGCTGCATCTGTTTCATGGGTATCGTTGGCTGCTTCCTCTGTATCTTCATCCGGAGATGGTGTTATTGCCGTGTTTGTTTCAATTTCGGTCGTGCTTTCTCCTGTTTTATCACTGTCTTTCCGGCAGGCTGTCAGCAGTATACAACCCGTCAGAATACAAACAATTATTATCATCCTTCGTTTACTATTCATGCTTTCTCCAATTCCATAGGACTTCCAGGTAGTAATCTTATAAGGCCAGCTTTAATATGCTTTCTACATCTGCCGTCTTTAATTCTACAAAGCCTCCTATGGTTTCCTCTTCCCCAAGACCAATTTTTGCTGCCAGGAAAGGGATATCCTCTTCTTTTGCACCTAATTCTTTAAAATTAACCGGCATACCAATGGATGTCAGAAACTGCTTAAAACGTTTTATTCCCTCTAAAGCCGTAACTTCCGGGCAGGCAAAATCCATATGGCATCCCCAAACCCTTACTGCAATCTGAGCAAAACGGTTTACATCATGCTTTAAAACATAAGTCATCCAGGCCGGAAAAACCACCGCCAGACCGGCACCGTGGGCACAGTCATATAAGGCGGACAATTCATGTTCGATGTTATGACTTGACCAATCCTGGTCCCGCCCAACACCAACCAAATTGTTATGTGCCACCATACCCGCCCACATAATGTTGGCTCTGGCTTCATAATTATCAGGGTTCTCAATTACTCTCGGAACCTCTTTTGTCATAGTCAGTAAAACCGCTTCACACAATCTGTCCGTAACTTCAACTTCCGTAGTATTGGTAAAGTATCGTTCCAGTACATGTGCCATAATATCCGTGGCTCCGCAGGCAGTCTGATATGCCGGAAGTGTCTGGGTCAGTTCGGGATTTAATATAGAGAATACCGGACGCAGGGCTTCACTGCCGGCTCCTCTCTTCAGCATTCCCTCTTCCTTTGTGATAACCGAATCCCCGGAACCTTCGCTGCCGGCTGCGGCAATGGTCAGTACCGTACCGACTTTTAATGCTTTCTCGATGGGTTTACCCTCATAAAAGTCCCAGAAATCACCTTCATAAACTGCACCTGCAGCGATAGCTTTAGCGGAATCGATAGCACTTCCGCCGCCTACAGCTAATATAAAATCTACATCATATTTCCTGCAGAGATCTATTCCTTCATAAACCAAACCGCTTCTTGGATTGGGCATAACTCCTCCCAATTCCAGATATTCAATCTTTTCTTCCATTAAGGAGGCTTTCACCCTGTCTAATAAACCAGAGCGGACTACCGAACCCCCTCCATAGTGTATCAGTACTTTCGTACCTCCGAATCGTTTTACATAATGACCTGTTTTATTCTCCTGATCTTTGCCAAAGGCAAAATAAGTAGGACTATAAAAAGTAAAATTGTTCATTGCGGCGTTACCTTCTCTCCTATTATTTCCCCGGATCCCCCGATAAGAATTATCCGTCTTTAAAGGGACTCCGTTATTCTAATATTACCTTTGCACCTAGTTAATGTCAAGCCAATCATATACCAAAACCGCTTAAGAGAGGGGCCTACCGTATGTCTCAGCCAGGAACTCCGGCTACATAGTCAAGCAGCTTACTGCGTGTGGTGATTATTTCCTTTTAATTCTTGAGGAGTTCCCATGGCATAAATCATCTGCTGGCAGATGATTTACTGCCTCAAATCAGGGTGTGAAATGTCTTTTATTTCGCACTATATCCTGTTATAATAAAAATGTAAAAATAATGGGAGGAAATATTTCATGATAGTACGCAGAATTAAAGAAAATGAACTTATGGAAGCCCGCAATATCTCTGCTCTGAGCTTTGACTGGGTACATGATACAAAGGGAATGACTGCGGAGGAATATATCCGCCAGATTAAAGAGAAACCGGCCTCTAAAGCCGATGCCAACTTTAAGGATACCTATGCAGCATTTACGGAGGAAGGAGATATGATGTCCTGCCTCAATGTATTACCTTTTGAAGTCAGCTTTGACAATAGCAGATTATTAATGGCAGGAATTGGAGGTGTGTGCTCCTATCCCCAGTATCGCCGGCAAGGTGCAGTACGTGAACTATTCCGCCTTGTGCTTACGGATATATATGAAAGAGGAGTTGCTTTCTCCTATTTATATCCCTTTAGTGAGAAGTTTTATGGCAATTACGGTTATGCACCTTCCTCAACCAGCATACGGTGGTCCTTTGATCTTGCCTCAATACCGATTATCTCCTATGAGGGTATGTTTCATTTATACCGGGGTGAAGGAGATTATTCTGATTATGAGCAGATATATCTGGCATTTGCAAAAAAATATAATATGATGGTACAACGTGATAACTTTGACTGGAGCGTTTTAAAGAATTCCAATCCTTTTAAAGGTAAACGGCAGTCCTATCTATATAAAGACTGTGATGGGAACCCAAGAGGTTATTTTATTTTTGAAAAATCTGAGGAACAAAATCAGCCGATAATGGATTGTAAAGAAATAATTTTTGATAGTTTTATTACCTTAAAGGCAATTATGAGCTTCATTAAGTCCTTCTCCTCACATTACAATAAGGTTATATTTCATGCTCCCCGGAATCTGTCCCTGGAATACTTCTGTTTGGATTATTCCCAGTCAGCGAGCCAGAGACAACTTCGGCAAAACGGCATGGTACGTGTGATCAATGCTGCTAAAGTCCTGGAACAGGCCAAATTCAGAGGAGATGGTGAGCTTTACATACATATTCTGGATTCCTGCCTCGAAAATAACAATAAGGTATTCCATGTAATATACCGCTGCGGGAAGGCCGAAAAAGTTACGGCACTTGACGTTTCTTTATTTAATTTAAGAGAAACAACGGAACACGTTCCGGCAGTTCTCTCTCCGGATAAAAAAGAAGCCGATATTGTTATGACAATTAACCAGTTCTCCGCCGCTATCGTTGGTAATTATGACGTAATGGATCTGGATTACCTGGAAGGTGTTGCAATAAACTGCAGTAAGGAAAAAGCAGCCCAGTTAATCTATAAAAAGCCAAACTGGATTAATAATTACTTCTAAAATAATAAGCCCCTCAGCTATATATTTATCCTGATCTGGATAAATGTATGGCTGGGGGGCACTTTTATTTCCATTATTTACTTCATAAATTTTCCTTCTTAAATTTTCCTTTTCTTTATTATTTTAGTATACAAACCATTCGGAACCGTCTCTTATATATTAACTCCCAGTTTTCTTAAATCTTCCAAAGCCTGCCCAAATTCCGTAACCTGGATGGTATGGAATCCAAAAACCTTTGCTCCCTCTAAATTAGCCTGGTTATCATCTAAAAATACAGCTTCTTCCGGATTAAAATCATATTTATTAATTAGTCGCTGATATATTTCCGGCTCCGGTTTAATACATTTAACTTCATAGGATATAATCCCGCCATCTGCAAGGGGTATAAATTTAAAATTCTCCTTTGCATAAGCAAAATTAGTTCTGCCGTAGTTGGAAAGCAGATAAACCTTATAACCGTTTTGCTTCAAATTCCGAACAAATTCTTCAGAATAAGGATACTCCGTTACAGTTTTATAACTATTCTTAAAAAAAGATTTTATTTCTTCTGCCATTTCTGTATCCAGGCTGCAGCATAGATTGACTATTTCCTCATCACTTAAAGCACCTCGGTCAAATTCATCCCAATACTCTCCAAGTACGGTTGCCTTACCTAATTTCTCTATGGTTTTCTCGTCATAACCACACTCTTTAAGATATCCTCTCCAGTTGAAGTGCGCCAGCACCTGACCAATATCCAGTACAATCGTCTTTATCATAGTAAATACCACCCATTGTGTAACACCTCGGTTTACTGATGTTACTGCCACAATATTAAAATATAAAACCTTCAACATGTGGCATCCCTTTCTTTATTATATTTTCTTCACTAAACAAATTCAGACCAGCTCCCATTACATTCAACACCTGCTGTCAAATAGAGGGACATGCCGTTCGGGCATAAATCGTGAAGAATAGCCTCTTTTGCTATTCTTCTAATGCCTCGCATGCATTTCGCGAGGCAATTCACACTAGCTCCCATGGCATAAAGCATCTGCCAGCAGATGCTTTATGCCTCAAATCAGGGTGTGAAATATCCTTTATTTCACACTAGTAACATGCCCGCTTCAGAGGTTTCTAACCATAATTTCATCTTACAGTTTCCGGGGCTATCCTGCTTCTGTATAATCCAGTTATAAACTGGCACTTATTAAAATTATAACATTACACTAACATCCAATCAAGTATTACTGCCAGAGAATAGCATACGTAACATAATGCCGAGAATAACTACGTAACATATACCGTAAAATAACATGGTTAACATATGCCGGAATTACATATACATAACATAATGCCGGAGAATTACATATATAAATAGAATAAAAGTCCGGAAATCATTGCCCTTAGGCTGATTTACCGGACTTTTAAATGTTAATATCGGTACTTCACTCTTTTGTTAAATTCACTTATTGCTTAAGCTTTACCCACACCAGCATTTCGCCGGGTTCCCGGTTTGCCCAGGAATAATAGGGAATCCACTTTAACTGTCTTTTGTTGTAGACCGGAGCCTGATAGGGCTGATAAAGCGAATCCTGCTCCCAATTCGTGTCGGTCAGTACTTCGCCTTCGCAGGTCAAGGTTAATACTCCTTTCAGCAGCTCTGCTTCGAATTGCTCCTTAAACGCGGTATCCTTACTAAGATGGATGCGGTGCAGACTGTCTCCGTTATCTGCTTCTTCCAGGCAGTAAATCAACGGACCTCTGGAAACGGCGATTTTACCCAGATCCTCCCGCACATTGGGATTAGCCTGGTTCAAAACGACCTCCATTTTAAAATTACAGGTGATCTCATCATCTTTCTTCCACAACCGGTCCAGATACACATATCCTTTAACCGGCTCCGCCTTCACCTTTTCTCCGTTAACAGCTATCACATAATTTCTGCACCAGCCGGGAATCCGGACAGCAAAAGTAAACTTAGCCTCCTTTGCCTGATGAAAACGGATATTCAATTTTCCATCCCAGGGATAATCTGTATCCACAGTTATTTCTGCCTTCTGTCCTCCAATGGTGGTATTAATCCCACCACCAATGTACAGATTCATATAAAAGCTGGCATCTGTCTTCGTATAGGCATAGGAACCGATGGAAGACAGCAGTCTCGCAATATTCGGAGGGCAGCAGGCACAGCCGAACCACTTCTGGCGTTCTACCTTTATATGCTTCTTATTATGGTCTTTTAGCGATGCTTCCGGTAGTACCTCCAGGGGATTAACATAGAAAAACTTCTTTCCGTCCAAAGACATGCCACTGATGGTTCCATTTAAGAGAACTCTCTCCATTACATCGGTATATCTGCTGTCCTTTGTGATTTCAAACATCCTTCTTGCGAAAAAGATTAATCCGATGGCCGCACAGGTCTCTGCATAAGCCAAATCATTGGGCAGATCGTAATCAAAGGTAAAAGCTTCCCCGTAATGTGCGGCACCAATGGAACCGGTAATATACATCTGCTTTTTGGTTATGTTATCCCAAAGCCGTTCACAGGCTTTTAGCAGTTCTTCATCCCCCGTTTCCTTTGCAACGGCTGCCATACCGCTGTAGAGATAAACAGCCCGTACTGCATGGCCTTCCGCTTTGTCCTGATTTCTGACCTCTTTTCCGGCCTGATAATACTGATATTTTATATAACTGTCTTTCCAATAAAAATCATTTTTATTTAATAACGTCTCCGTTTCAAAATAAAGAGGTTGTTTTCCTCGTTCATCAATAAAGTATTTTGCCAGGGCCAGATGTTTCTCATCCTTTGTTATTTCATAAAGCCGTACCAGTGCCATTTCAATTACTTCATGACCGGGATAACCACGCAATTTACCAGGTTCCGTACCAAAAATCCGGTCAACACAGTCAATATAGCGGATTGCTGCATCCAGCAGTTTGCGCTTGCCTGTGGCCTGATAATATACAACCGCGGCTTCTGTCATATGCCCCAGGCAATAAAGTTCGTGATTATCTTTCAGATTCGTAAACCGTTTCTCCAGTCCGTTAATAATATAATAGGTGTTTAGATAGCCGTCTGCCTGTCCCGCATCGCAGATATCATCAATGGCTCCGTCCGCTGTTTTTTCAAGTTCCGGATCCGGGTGCCACATGAGAGAATAACCCACGGCTTCCAGCCATTTATAGGCATCGCTATCCTGGAAAACCCATCCGTTAAAGCTACCCTTAAGTTTACCGGCTGCGATCTTAAAATTTTGCATGCTGTAACTGGGTTCCGCACCTTCGATACGGTCATTTAAAGCTTCCCACTGATAAGGGATGACATGAGTGCGGATTAAATCCATATACCCGCCGAAAAATTTATCCTTGATTACAATATCCTTCATTGATAATAAATCCATTTGAATACGCTCCATTCCTTGTATTTGCCTCCTGTAATGGTTATAATATTAAGTGTAGAAAACTCATTAAACGAAGAAGGTATATCTGGGTTATAAACTTTATATACATACGTTAATAATAGTATATGGAATATATCGTTTCAACTCTCCATTCTGCAAAAAAGGTGGTCAAATCCCATATGTTATATTTAGTAAGCGATGTGAAAATTCCGGTTCATTATCTCACCTGCGGAAATCTGACAAATAATAATCATTTTGTTCACCCGGACAGAAATCTGGATTGTTTTGTTTTAATTATTGTTCGCAAAGGTACCCTTCATATTAACCAGAAAGGTGTTAATTATGATATCGGCCCCAATCAGTTTCTAATTCTTTTTGCCGGAGAAAGACACTTCGGCTACAAGCCCAGTGAAGGAGCTATATCCTACTATTGGGCCCACTTTAAGGTGCAGGACCCGGACTTTAAGTATTACAGTCCTTCCGCCTTAAAGAGCAGCCTGGAAATCTGGAAGGCCATACCCACCCAGAACCCTTATATTCTGACCAATTATATTATGCCGGAACACGGCAGCCTGCCTGAAAATAACCGTTCCTCCCTTTATTTTGTCCAGCTTCTGGATACGGCTAAAAGGGAGAATTACGCCGCTACTTACCGCTGTCATTACAGCTTAAGCTTCTTATTGCTGGAATTAAGTACGGAAGCTTTGTTTATGCCTGATTTAACAAAACATGATATTCCGGCGTCCATCGTTAATCTCATTGAGTGGATTCGGCTCAATTATAACCAGCCCCTGACGGTACAGGGTTTATCGGAAATGTCCGGCTATAATCCCACTTATTTATCCGGCTTGTTTAAAAAATATACAGGCTATCCACTGTCGGCTTATATAAACCGGACAAGGATTGAAGTATCGAAAAATCTTCTCACCTACGACAGCACTCTAAAAGTTGGTACCATCGGAAAATTATGCGGCTTTCCGGACGAGAAACTTTTTATGAAGGTATTCAAAAAGGTCGAAGGAATCACTCCAACCCGCTACCGGAATACCTTTTCCCAAAAACATATGAATAACAAATAATACACAATAAATACGATTAGAGACCATTTAATATCCGAATCATTTAAATTTAATCAGCAAAACAAGAAAGAGTAAGGCAAGACATCCTCTAGTGCTGACGCGCTGTCATGACAGTGACATCTTCCAAAGGATATATCCTTTTGCGTGTTCATGTACATCCTGCCTGGAAGGCTTTTTAATTTACAGGTAAGTTTGGAGAACTTTCTATAAATTAAAAAACTGCCTCAAAACAATCCGATCAAAGTGATCAGACTGTTTTGGACAGTAGTTTCATACTTACTATTCTAAGTTATGGTGTATCTATCTGTTTTAAACCTTCTTTCGTCAGTACGTATAGAGAGGTTGCCACTTCTTCTATATATTTACGGTCGTGGGTAACACTGATTATGGTTCCGCCATATTCAGACAATACTCCTCTTATAACCGGATTAGACAAAGGACTTAAGTTTCTGGTTGGCTCATCCAGAATCAACACATTGCAGCCGTCCAGAATCAGTTTTAACAGGATTAATTTTGCCTTCTGACCGCCGCTTAAATCACCGGTCTTGTGTTCCATTTCCTCTCTGGTAAACTTCATTCCGCCCATATAAGTAAAGGCTTTTGTCTTATCATCTTTATTCCCGCTGGTAACCAGAAAGTCTATGGGATATTCGTTATAATCCAGCAATTCCTCATAGTTTTGGGGCATATAGCCCGCTTTAATATCCTTTCGTTCCAGTAACTCCTTAGCCACACCGTGGAGAAACGTGGTTTTACCGATTCCATTATCACCGATAATAGCAACATGCTCGGGACCGGTAACTCTGAGCAGGATATTTTTGGCAAGAATCTTTTCCCCCTCTCCTGTTCCGGTTTTTAGTGTATCCACAGAATATTCCAATACCTTTTTCCCTTTCGGTACCTCAATATCCGCCGGGAAATCAAAAAGAATGGCCTCCTCCACATCAGGTATCTCCAGAAATTCCTCCGCCTGTTTTTCGATGCGTTTCTCCTGAGACAGCAGATTTTTCATTTTCTTCTTTAACAGTCTGCCTCCGGCCGGATCTCCTCTGGATATGGAATCCTGTCTGTTATCGACTTTATTATAGATCTGCTGCCAGCGCTGCATCTGTTTCTTATAATCATCCCGCTGCTTTCTGGCAACCATCGCCTGCTTATTTAAGCCGCTTAGCCTTTTATCCACATATTCTTCGTAACCCATATAAGCCACCGTATAACGAGGCTCGGTTTTTTTCTTCACCTGTTCCAGATGGATAATGACATTGGCGGTGTTTTCGATCATGGCTTCATCATGGGATACATATAATATGGGGCATTTTGATTGGTTTATAAAGTCTTCCAGCCATCTCAGGGTGCTGATATCCAGATCATTTGTCGGCTCATCCAGCAGCAGAACATCCGGTTCTTCTGCCAATAATTTAATAAGCCTGATTTTTACTTTTTCTCCGCCGGACAGAGTTCTCATTAGCTGGCTGCTGTGAAATAGCGAGGCATCCAGATTCATAGTCCATATACTGGGATCGGAACAGCTGTAGAGATCCACTTCAGATAAAAACTCTTCTACCGTACTGTCTAACCATTTCTCACCGATCTCCTGTTCCAGATAACCCACTTTATTAATTCCAAGGATCTGTCCGGAATAATCACAGTAATCATCCAGCTGGGACTTCTGATAAATAAATTTTAGCAGAGTACTTTTACCATTCCCCTCTTCTCCGATAATAACCGCTTTATCGCCCTTGTTTAAAGTAAAATTAAAGTCCTTAACTAAAAGTCTTCCATCTTCTTTTTTCGATATTGTCACATTTTTTATATCTAACATAATATTCCTTCTTTCAGTTTAATTTCCGAATATTATATTTTTGTATTCATTCTCCCACCTCCCGGCCGAATAAGTGTAAATAGGGATAAAAAAAACACTTTCTGATGAAAGTGTCATTCTAAAAACATACTATTACAATCAGTTGAGCTAAGAGAATGCTCACTCTGAATGATATGTGATACGCATAAAGCAATATAGACAGTAAAACAATTATCTGTACGTATCATAGCAGCGAATAAAAGGGCTTTCACCTTGAAAAGAAGTATTCAAATATTGGATATTATTCTTTAAATTCATCATTTCATTCGCCTGCTTTCTTAATTATTAATCTATATCTAAAATATCGATGTCCTATAAAATCTTTTATATCCAAATTACTATGACTATCCTAACATAGTATGTTTCATAAGTCAATTAAAATACAATTCATTCTAAATTTATGAAAATATTTTATGTATTGTTTTAAACACCGGAAATGCAGCTATAACCATTAAAAAAGCTGTTGAATACTCCTGTTTCAACAGCCCGTAGTTTTTTATTTAAATTCATGATTACCCAGGGAAAAGGTATTTCCTCTTAAACTTCCGCTGAAATATAAATACTTCGTGAAGTTCTTTTTGGAACCGTTAACTGTAATAGAGGTAGTTCCGCTTAAAGCCTCTTTTGCAGCTTTGATACAGTCTTTTTCCAGGCTTGATGTAAATTTGCCGTTATCATACTGATCCAGTGCTCTGCTTAAAGCTCCGCTGGAAGCAGGTCCGAACTGGTACTTTTGATAAATAACACCTTTAACAGTATCAGCAAATGAATTGGATTTTACTCTGTTCATCACTACGATACCTACGGCAAGCTTGCCGTTATAGGATTCACCATTCGCCTCGCAGTATATTAATGCGGATAATAATCTTAAATCAGCTTTTGAATACTTTGCTTCTTCTTTTTTAGCTTCCTCTGCTTTTTTTTCTGCTGCAGCCTTCTTTTCAGCTTCTGCTTTCTTTTCCGCTTCTGCCTTCTTTTCCGCTTCTGCTTTCTTTTCCGCTTCTGCTTTCTTCTCCGCTTCCGCTGCTTCTGCTGCTTTTTCTTTTTCTGCTTCTTCTGCCGCATCTTCTTTTACAGCTTCATTATTAACACTATCGGCTGTTGGTTCTGTGCCTGCGGTTTCATTTATAATATTACTGTTACTATTGACTGCCGTTACATCTGCTGTGGGATCAGCTGTTGTAGTCTGAACTGTTTTATCTGTGGTGTCTTGTATTGTAGTATCATTCGTAACTATATTATCTTCTTCTGCTGCATATGTGTATATATTAGCAAATCCCGTTAATGTAATCCCTAACAGTAAACACAATAGTAACTTTCTGAATTTCATAATAGTCTCCTTTTAACGGCTTAATTTTATTTAAGTCATTCCTAATTATAACTATCAAATTATTACAATTTTCGAACATGTATTAAGATGAGGTAATAAT
>JAEZSL010000392.1 GCA_023443925.1 Bacillota bacterium
TACAGGTCAGTCTCTTTCATAGCTGATTGTTGTTATTAATATTAATACATACACCTTGTGTATTTTTTCACTATTGACTTATATTAACACAGTTTATTTTATATGGCAAGGGCAAAATTTAAATTTAGCGAAATTCCATTTTTAGAGACCCTTTTCCGTCTGCGCAGGTTATTGTGCCGACTGCACCGTTTATAATCGTCATAGCAGGTGCTTTATGTCCAATATCAGCATCCAGAATAACCGGTACCGAAAGCCCTCCGATTACGGATAAAACCGCCTCTTCGTATGATATTTCACCTTCCTCATCAAAAAATGCAGGTCTTCCAAATACAAAACCCTTTGCCGTCTGAAACCAGCCCGCTTCTCTTAACTGCCATAATCCTCTGGTCAGTGCTTCACTGTTTAAAGAGAAACTTTCCAGATACCAGAGTATACCGTCATCTTTGTATTTTTCCAGGAAAGATACTGTTTTATCATATTTTGTTCCTACCAGATTAAGAAGTACATCCAGACAGCCGCCTAACAGTCTTCCGGATACCGTAACTTCCTGTTTTGTAGTGTTTTCTGTTGCATTATCTGTTGTGTTTTCTGTTGCATTTCTTGTTATATTTCCTGTTACATTATGCCAGTACACCTGCTTACCTAGATTGTAGCCTTCCAAGCCGGTGATCCGGTCAAAAAACCCGTCCTCATACTGATCAAAGCTTGTCTGGGTAATGAGCTTGCCCTCTACTATGGTCAGATTGTCAGAGATTGCTTTATGCCAGGACTCCATGCCAAAGTCATTAAAATTACAGCCATATATCGTTGCCAAATCGCAATTGGTGGTCACTGTATGAATAATTCCCGTATTGTCAGAAAAACCCTGGATCCAGGTGGGGTAGTCTTTCACCATATTAAAATCCACATACGGGAGCATTTCCATTAGATATTCCCCGCCTTTTGCGGAAATTATCCACTGAACATCCGTATTTTTTATCAGTTCCGCGAATTCATCAGCCCGGGTTTTGCCATCCGTGCTCCTGCCTTTATAACTGCTGCGGACATGAGCTGTTTCCATAAGTTTATACCCCTTAGCCTGCAGTTTTTCTTTCGCAGAATCCAAACGAATAAAATCCGTATCTTTTCTATTTCCTTCTGATAATGCTGTAATGCCAATTGTACCGCCCTTATTTATAAATTCTGGATAAATCATTCTACCCTGTTTCCTCTCTTTATTTCTTGGTTTTAGATACTCGCAAACAATATTGTTTACGATGAGATTCGTATTAATGCATTTTATATTCAATTCTAGTGTAACCAGGTGTGTTCACTTCCCATAAACGAAGCAAAAAAACTCCCTGGCTTACATCCCTGTACCAATAGTACAGATTTCTTTCGTCTCACCCTCAAATGTCATGTAACAGTCAAGCTGGCCGTTGGAATATTTGGTGGTAAAGTCCGCACCTTTTCCAAATATACGCTCCAGTTCATAAATACGTAATTCCTTCCAGTCATCGATCTGATAGGACAGAATATATTCCTGACCGCCTTTTATAAAAGGTGCATAATCAGAATCGCTAAAATAGGATTTGGTGGTCGTAGTATACACCCTAGACTGTATGGTTTTAGCAGCTCCCTGCTTTTTAACCAGTACATAAAACATATCGCAATGAGTGTCATTATACCGGTAAACAATAGCTACACCTGGTTTTACACCGGTTAACCTGCCGTTTTCCGCCGTTACAACTGATGTATCGGAAGAATACATATTTTTATTTAAATCACTTGCCGGTAATGTTATGGTTTTACCTTCGGATAAGACCTGGCTCTTTGTATCCTGACCGATTAACCAAGCCGGTAAATGTGACTTCCGGTATGGAGATTCCGGATCTTCCGCTTGAAAATCATAATCGGTTTCTAATTTATTAACCGCCTTAAACTCAACATAGTTTAGATTGCCGGTTACTGTTTCTGTACGATATAGATCATTCTCACCATATTCAAAGAACATTAAAATACTGTTGGCATCATCATATTGCACGCATTGATATCCAAGATTAGATAGTACGGCATAATGGATTCTTCCGATTGCCCGGTAGATTGCTTTTTTCTCAATCAGTGCAGAAAAAGGTCTTCTATATTTATTCCCAAAGGTAATTCCCTTTTTCCAGGCCTCATACTCCAATTGATTATACTGTTTCTCCGATATTTCAGTTATTCCCAGATCGATAACCGCTTTGACAGCCGTAAGAACACGCTGATTCGTGCTGGTATTTTTAGGGTCTGCGGCTGCTTTAGCAAATTTTTTGATTAAATCATGTTCTTTTTTAATTTGTGCTTTTGTTATTTTCGCTGACTTTTTATCGGTGTAAGAGATAGTGTCTCCGGCATCATCTCCCAGCAGATCTACGTAACTGCTTGGAGAAAGTGCCGTATCTGCGGTTACGGTAATATTGAATTTATCAATAAGTTTACCTTTATCATAAACCGTTAAAGTTGCTTTACCCGGTCCCAACGCATAAATTGCGATATTATATGGCTTAACCAGTATTGTCTTACCCTTCTCATCCGCCATAAATATTCCGACTGCATCTTTTTCCGTATTTGCCTTCAGCCCGATTATACTGTCGTCTGAAATCTTATAAGTGTAGTTCATGAATTTTTTGTAGTCAATACGGCCGTCTCTGGGATAAATGGTTTCAAAATAACCGTCTAAAGCACTGGTTTGGTATTCGAACTCTGAATCCGGATGAAATTGTTTCAAAGTAATATCAATGGTTTCTGCCTGTGCCGTCTTAGCTGATGTAAATAAAAATGCAAATAATAAAATAACCATAAAACGAAAGCTGATACATCCTGGATTTTTTTCTGTTTTAGCTGTATTACTCATAAAATTTATCCCCTTTATCGTATTTTTACTTCGTGTTTTATATCAGTCTTTAACAATCGGAATATCAAAATTATCCATATCGGGAGTCGGATATACTTTACTGTATGCTCTTACCGCCAGCTTATAACTTACCGGCCCGTATTCCTGCTTTGGCGGGAAAGCCCAAATTTCACGTTCCTCATTCGGACTAATATCACCATGATATTTATCTTCCACCGCAATCATCTTTCCGGCTGCATCATACCACATCACCGTATAATAAGTACTGGCCGGATCGGACGCCTTACTTTTAATTTTAAAGGTGACTTCACTCTCTCCGGGAGCTAATTTTCCACCCATGGTATCCGTGACAACCATCTTGGCGGTACAATCGGTAATTTTAATTCCTTCCCCCTTCTCTCTTTCAAAACTGTCTAACTCCAATTTACTCTTAGATAAATCCGCCTCATAATCTTCACCGGGTTTAAAAACCCGATAGACAGTAGCTCCCGGATTTAATGCGGAAACTCTAACTCCGGAAAACTCCAAAAATTCTCCATCCGGTGATTGGAGTACGGCGGCAAAATAAGCGGATTCCACAAAAACTTTTTTCATTTTATTCTTAATCTTAACGAGATAAGTGCCATCCTGAAGCTTTTTTACAAATGTTGCCGTTACATCCATTTTCTTAACCGTCAGATTAATTTTATAAGTATATTTTTCACCTTTTACGGTAATCGTAGTGGTTCCCAAAGCCTTAGCTTTAAAATTCAATGAGTTACGTTCGATATTAAGTGTTTCTGCCACCTTTTTATTACTGTAAGTTACCTTTAATATTTTACCCATAAAATAAAAATCGTAAGTATAATCTTCACCTACATACAGGACTTCATTCCTTGTATTAGCCGCACTTACATTTACAGCCGGCAAACCTGCCGCTAATATTAATACCATGAATAAAAGCATAACTCTTTTTGTTCTTTTCATTTTCACCCTCCACATATTAATGCTAACACCCCTGCACGCCTTAAATACACCAACGGTACTGCCAACATAAGAACTGGTTTCGTCGTATAAATTATAAAACTGATTTTGGCAAGCGATCACAACTTCAAAGAATGGAACAACACCTCCTGTAAATCGAATTCATTGGATTCCATATAACCCTGAAATTGGCTTTAAAACCAATTGTTGACAATATTCTATCTTTTTTTCGTTTCTATGTCAATAACCTTCCTGGTTTTACTGCTATACGGCTTATAATTAATGGATATAATAATCTTTTTTTTATGGGAAATTCGTGCCAGAAGGATACAGTGAAATTAAGAAGGATTGAGTGTATAAGGTGGATCTCGTAGATAAAGTAGATTTCGCGAATAAGTAGATTTCGTAAAAAAGATAGACTTCGCAAATAAAGTTGATTTCATAAATAAGATAGTTTCGTAAATAAGGTGGATTTCACAAATAAGATAGATTTCGTAAATACAGTTGATTTCATAAATAAGATAGATTTCGTAAAATAAGATGGATTTCGCAAATAAGATAGATTTTGTAATAAGGTGGATTTCGCAAATAAGTTAGATTCCGTAAATAAGGTGGATTTAATAATTAAGGGAAAGATTTAGTAAATAAGATGGATTTAGTAGATTAGGTGGATTTAGCAGATTCGATAGATTTAGCAGATTGGGTAGATTTAGTAATTATGTGAATTACGTAATATGGTGGATTCGTTAAATTAGGTAGGTTTAGTAAATAAGGTGATTTCAGTAAAGTATGTTATTTCAGTAATTTGTTCTAGTTATATGAATTGATATTAAACCTGTATGCTTAATTAAGAAAGTTTATGTAAGTTAAGAAATGAGAGAAACATGATTAATTTAAAAAAGATGCATCCATATAAAACCCTTTATATGCATTAATGAATAGCATATGAAAGGGTCTTAATACAGATGCAGGATCAGACCACCGTCTGCTTATATCAGTATGTGATGATTATTAAATTAAAGTTTCTGAATTCTCTCAATTGCTTCCAAAGTATTTTCATAAGTACCAAAAGCAGTGAGCCTGAAGTACCCTTCCCCATTCGGGCCGAATCCGGAACCGGGGGTTCCGACTACATTAGCTTCTTTTAACAGGTAGTCAAAGAATTCCCATGAGGTCATGCTGCCAGGTGTTTTAAGCCAGATATATGGGGCATTCACACCACCGGAAACCTCATAGCCGGCTGAGGAAAGTCCTTCGCGGATAACCCTGGCATTATTCATATAATAGGCAATCTGTTCTTTCGTCTGCTGCTTACCCTCTTCTGAATATACTGCAAGCCCTGCTGCCTGAATGATATACGGTGTTCCGTTAAATTTTGTACCGTGGCGTCTTGCCCATAAACTGTTAAGACTAACATCACCGCATTTTAATTCTTTCGGAATTACAGTAAAAGCCAGTCTGGTGCCGGTAAAACCTGCATTTTTGGAAAAGCTTCTGAGTTCGATGGCGCAGGTCCTGGCGCCATCGCATTCATAAATAGAATGAGGTACATCAGCTTCTGAAATATATGCTTCATAAGCGGCATCGTATATAATAACGGCACCTGTTTTATTGGCATAATCAACCCATTTCTGAAGCTCCGCTTTATTAACCGTTGAACCGGTTGGATTATTAGGAAAACACAGATATATAATATCCGGCTCTTCCTTCGGCAGTTCCGGTGCAAAGCCGCTTTCTTTTGTACAAGGCATGTAAATAACATTACTCCATTTTCCAAGCTCCGGTAAATAATCCCCCGTTCTGCCTGCCATGGCGTTGCTGTCTACATAAACCGGATAAACCGGGTCACACACTGCTATTTTACTGTCCAGGTCGAAAATCTCCTGTATATTAGCGGAATCGCTTTTTGCTCCGTCACTGATGAATATTTCATCTATTGCAATATCAACTCCTCTGGCCTTATAATCATTCTCGGCAATGGCTGTTCGCAGGAATTCATAGCCCAGATCCGGTGCATAGCCTTTAAAAGTTTCTTTTATGCCCATCTCATCGGTTGCTTTATGCAGAGCATGTATAACGGCAGGTGCTAACGGCAGCGTAACATCACCTATTCCCAGACGGATAATCTTTTTATCCGGATTAGCCTCGGAAAATGCTTTGACTTTTTTCCCGATATCGGAAAACAAGTAACTTCCAGGTAATTTTAAATAATTTTCATTAATTTTAAACATGTTATTACGCTCCTTCTTATTTATAAATTTATCTCTCCGTCAAAAACCGTAACTGCTGGTCCGGTCATGAAAATCGTATTCTTTTCCCTGTCATACCGTATCTTAAGTTCACCGCCTAATAACCGGACAGTTACCTGATCTTCGGTATATCCGTTTCGTATGCAGGCGTATACACTGGCGCAAGCCCCGGTGCCGCAGGCTAAGGTCTCCCCGGCTCCCCTTTCCCATACCCGCATATCTATGGTGTTACGATCACAAACATGAATGAACTCCGTATTAGTCCTCTTCGGAAACATGCTGTTGTGTTCAAATAAGGGGCCGATTTTATCTAATTCGACTGCCCCGGTATCTTCCACAAATATAACCGTGTGGGGATTTCCCATAGAAACACAGGTGATCTCATAGAGCGTACCGGCTATGTTAACAGGTTTCGCAACTACTTCTTCTCCTTCATACAATACCGGACTCTGCTCCGGTTTCATAATGGGACTACCCATATCCACAGTCACTTCCGTAACTTTCCCATCTGTAACCTTAAGATCCAGGTACTTGATCCCGGCACCAGTTTCTATGCTGATCTGCTGTTTATCTGTCAGACCGTAGTCATAAACATATTTTGCCACACTGCGGATTCCGTTTCCGCACATAGGTGATTTTGATCCGTCCGAATTATACATATCCATCATAAAATCCGCCGTATCAGAAGGTTTTATTAAGATCAGACCATCGGAGCCGATTCCAAAATGTCTGTCACTGACTCTTTTTGCTATTTCAGATGGTTTATCCACTGTTTCCTTAAAACAGTTTACGTAGACATAATCATTGCCGCATCCTTGCATTTTAGTGAATTTCATACATTTTCCTTTCCCTTACTTATAATTGATAAGTCCCGGACAGCCTTAATAAATCTGCCGTTATGCGAAAGAAAAGGTCAAAATCCCACGGACCGGCAGATTGATTTTGACTGGCTTCTTACATCAAACTTAAAATCATTTCTGCCATTTCGACCATGTTTGTTCCACTGTCCATACTGTTTTTCTGTATGTACCGGTGGGCTTCCTCCTCAGTCATGTTGTTTCGTTCCATAAGCACAAGCTTTGCCTTGTTGATAATAGCTTTATCCTCTTCAGATCTGGGCTTGGGTTTTTCCTTATCTTTCTTCTTTCGCCTGGAATAATTATAACTCATCATCTGCAAAGTATTCAATAGGTCTTGCATTTTTATCGGCATGCTAAGACAGACAATGTTATTATCCGTACATTCTTCCAACTTGGTGGCAGAAGCAATCAAAAGCATTTCAAACCCTTTCGGAAGATAATTATTTAACTCACTGTAATGCATATCCGAGAAACGGTAGCCGCATATTACGATTCCGTCGTCCAAATCATTTGCTGTTGTGATAACCTGTGCTCCGGTAGTACAGGTTGCGTTTATTCCATAACCATTTCTAACTAACGCATTTTTTATGCTATTTGCATCTTCTATCTTGGGAAAAGCTATAATAATACTCAACACATCTGATCACCTCCATCGCTTTCATAAATTCACTTAGTGGCTGAAACCCACTATGCTACTGTACTTTATATGCGATGTAAGTATTGGTCCAATTCCCACTGGGATACCTGTACAGTGTACTGATTCCACTCTGCATTTTTTGCTTCCAGATATTTGCCCGCCGTGTGATCTCCCAGAACTGATTTTACGAATTCACTCTTTTCAAATAGGTCCAGAGCCTCCTTTAAGGATGCCGGAAGATTTTTAATACCTTTTGCCGCTTTCTCTTCCTGCGTCATGGTAAAAATATTCAAATCTACGCTGTCGGGAGGTGTTATTTTATTCCTGATACCATCAAGACCTGCTGCCAGGCATACTGCTAAGGCCAGATAAGGATTGGCGGAGGGGTCCGGGCATCTTAATTCGACTCTTGCACTGCTTCCTCTGGCAGCCGGAATACGGATTAAAGGGCTTCTGTTGGTAGCAGACCAGGCGATATAAACCGGTGCTTCATAACCCGGCACTAATCTCTTATAGGAATTAACCAGCGGATTCGTTATGGCGGTCATTCCTTCCATATGTTTCATAAGCCCGGCAATAAAGTAATATGCATCCTGGCTTAAGCCCAGCTTTCCGTTTGGATCATCAAATATATTTTTTCCATCCTTACTAAGGGACATATTAATATGCATACCGGAACCATTTATCCCGGATTTGGGTTTCGGCATAAAAGTAGCATGAAGCCCATGCCTTTTTGCAATGGTTCTGACAACCAGCTTAAAGGTCATGATATTATCTGCCGTTACTAAAGCATCACCATATTCAAAATCGATTTCATGCTGGGCAGGAGCTACTTCGTGATGGGAGGCTTCAACCGTAAAGCCCATATCTTCCAGAGTTAAGACCATTTCCCTTCTGGCATTTTCCCCGGCATCCAGCGGTCCTACATCAAAATAACCGCCGCGTTCGGTGGACTGGTTGGTGGGTTCCCCGCTATCCTCCGAATTAAAAAGAAAGAACTCACATTCCGGTCCTACATTAAAGGTATAACCTAAATCTTTCGCTTCCTTTACTACCTTTTTTAATATATATCTGGGGTCTCCCTCAAAGGGTGTTCCATCCGGCCTGTACACATCACAGATGAATCTGGCTACTTTTCCCTGCTGAGGTCTCCAGGGGAAGATCTCAAACGTATTCAGATCGGGATATAAGTACATATCTGATTCTTCAATTCGTACAAAGCCTTCGATGGAAGAGCCGTCAAACATGCATTTATTATTCAATACCTTATCCAGCTGGCTGGTGGTTACGGCAACATTTTTAAGATTACCGAAAATATCGGTAAATTGTAGTCTTATAAATTCCACATCCTCTTCTTCAACCATTCTGATAATATCTTGTTTCGTGTAATGATTCATAGTATTGTCTCTCCCTTTTTTTAATTTTTATTCGAAAAAGGGCGAAAGCATTCCATAGAACACCTTCGCCTCGCTGATAACATGATAACAGCCCACTTATTATTTGTCAATACGTTAAATTTATACATAACCGTTGGACATAATGGTTTTATGATACCTTTGTTAATAGAATATATATTATTTGCTCCACACTTTCAAAACTGTGTTGACTCTGCCTTATGAATAAATCTTATTGGGTTTTAAAAGTATGTTTATTCTTATGATTTAATAATTATTATATGATTTTGGCGCAAAACCCTTACGGAACTACCCAGATAAAAGGTGTGAAATGTCCTTTATTTTACACTATGATCTTTGAGATACACAGGTTCAGATATTTTGAATCATTTTTTAAGTCAATAATTTCTTTGGTGTTTATATTGCGCACCATGGGTCTTAGAACACAATCGGAGTAGTTCTTAAGTACAATTCCCTGGGTTCCGTCACTTAATTCTACACAGGTTCCCACCGGATACACGGTGACACACTTGATAAAAACATCTATAATATTGGAATCATACAGCTGATCCCCTGTTCCCATGAGATATTCCACCGTTTCTGAAGCAGAGAACGCATTCCGGTAAGCACGGTCTGAGGTCATTGCATCGTAGGTGTCCGCAACAGCCAGAATCCGCCCGAATATGGTTATTTGATCCCCCTTTAAGCCTCTGGGATAACCGGAACCGTCATATCTTTCATGATGTTCCAGCACACCGACCCTGGTAACACTGCTTAATTCCATGGCATCCACCAGAATTTCAAAGCCCTGTACAGGGTGTCGTTTAATCAGATCATATTCTTCATTCGAGAGCTTGCCCTGTTTATCCAGGATTTCAATAGGAATATATTTCTTACCGATATCATGCAGGATACCGGCGGTTCCAAGATAGATCAGATTATCACGGTTTAAATTAAGTTTAATTCCAATGCTTACAGCCAAAATACCCACATTAACACAATGCAGGTAGGTATACTCATGATGTCCCCATAAATGGTTCATATTAATTTCCACATCACCACTGGCAATAATACCGTCTACTATTTCGGCTATCAAAGATTTCATTTCCTCCAAATTTCCGTTCTGGTTTACAATATACTCCAGTCTGGAAGCAGTTTTTAAACGGAGGCCTTCATCTACCACATCATTAATGAAAATACCTTCTGAAATTTCATCTTCAATATATAATCCGGCATACCCGTTTAATTTTAATCTGGACAGGATTGCTTCTGATAATACAACATTTTCTCTTAATAAGATTACTCCATGAGCTCCATATAAAGGTTTTGCCAAACGGGTACCTGGAACTACTTTATCTATTGTTAGAAATCTCATTACCCCAAATCCTCCAAGAATGCAGAATATAACACACCGGCTATCAATTCCTTCCGGTTCCTGTGTTTTTAACCCATGAACAGGCCTGTTAAGAAATTCATTTCGAAAGCAGGCCGTCCAAGGTCATATTATAGCATATTATGTCAGAAATTGGTATACCATTTTTGAAAATAGTTTATATATTTTAATACCCATGCATACCGCAAGCCTGCTTGCGGTACTGCCCAAATAAGAAGTGTGAAATGCCTTTTATTTCACACTAACGCCCATGCCTTTTGGGCATAAATCGTGAAGAATAGCCTCTCTTGCTATTCTTCTAATGACTCGCATGCATTTCGCGAGGCAATTCACACTAGCTCCCATGTCATAAATCATCTGCTAGCAGATGGTTTATGCCTCAAATCAGGGTGTGAAATGTATTTTATTTCACACTAGCTCCCTGGTTGGCTTTGATATCTGCAATATTAAGCAAGCATCATTCTGTCATTAGCAAACTCACCGCCGCTGGCACTTTCAAATCTGGCCAGCAGATCACTTACCTGTAGTTTTTTCTTTTCTTCTCCCGAAACATCGTAAATGATACGTCCTTCATGCATCATAATCAGCCGGTTTCCGTACTGAATTGCATTCTTCATATTATGGGTTACCATAAGGGCAGTAAGAGAATTCTTCTCTATGATCTGTTCTGTCAATTCCAGCACTTTTCTTGCGGTTTTGGGATCCAGTGCAGCAGTATGCTCATCCAAAAGCAGCAGCTTAGGACTTTTTAAGGTTGCCATCAGCAGGGTAAGCGCCTGCCTCTGCCCGCCGGACAGAAGCCCGACTTTGGAAGTCAGTCTGGTATCCAGTCCCAGATCCAGAGTTTTTAAAAGTTCTACGAACTGCTCTTTTTCCGCTTTGGAAATTCCCCAGCCAAGCCCTCTTTTTTTACCTCTGCGAAATGCCATGGCAAGGTTTTCCTCAATTTCCATATCGGCTGCGGTACCAAGCATGGGGTCCTGAAATACCCTGCCCAGATATTTTGCTCTTTTATATTCCTGTAGTTTTGTAATATCCACTCCGTCAAGAGTGATCGCTCCTTCATCCGCAAAATGTACTCCAGCTATCATATTCAGCATAGTTGATTTACCGGCTCCATTTCCGCCGATTATAGTTACAAAATCCGATGAATGCAGCTCCAGATTTAAACCGTTTAAAACCGTTTTTTCATTAATCGTGCCCGGATTAAAGGTCTTATATAAATTAGTTAATGTAAGCATTTATTGACCCTCCCTGCGTACCTTCACTTTTTGTTTCTTTAATACCGGTACGGATAAAGCTACTGCAACTAAAACCGCCGTCAGAAGTTTTAAATCGTTATTATTTAAGCCAAACTGTAAAACAATGGCGATGATTATGCGGTAAATTACAGAACCGATTACAATTGCAAGTAATTTATGGGCGAAGGAACGTCGTCTGTGGAATACAACCTCACCAATTACGATGGAAGCGAGTCCAGTAACAATAGCACCGACCCCCATGCCGACATCCGCATACCCCTGACTTTGTGCAACCAGCCCGCCAGATAATGCGATTAAACCATTACCTATAGCCAGTCCGACTATCTTCATGAGATCCGTGTTAGCACCCTGAGCTCTTACCATTGCTTCATTATTACCGGTGGCACGGATGGCACAGCCCACTTCAGTACCAAAAAACCAGTACAGAAAAGCGATTACCATCAATGAAAAAATAAGACCCACTCCGATAGAGACCAGAGTCTGCAGCATGGAATCCTTTATTCCCAGTTCCTTAGCCGCCGGAAGTAGTCCTTTAATTTCAGAAATAATAGTGCCCTGTCCAAGCAGCGGCGTATTAGCCTGACCCATGATTCTTAAATTAATGGAATATAAGGCAATCATGGATAGAATACCGGAGAGTATTGCCGGGATCTTCAGTTTCGTATGTAAAAGACCTGTAACAACCCCGGATAACATGCCCGCGATAATAGCGATAATCAAGCTTAAGAACGGATTCCATCCTAATGCAACTATCATAGTTGCACTGACACTGCCGCCTAAGGCAAAACTACCCTCACTGGTCAAATCGGCAAAATCTAAAATTCGAAATGCAATATAGACCCCGATGGCCAATATCGCCCAAAAAAGTCCCTGTGACAATGCACCTAAAGCAGCTAAAAATATTGCTGTTATCATAGTGTTACCTAACCTTTCCTTTAACTTAAAAGGCTGCCCCTTTATTAATTCTTACGCACGGTGAAGCAGATGCAAGAATCCGATATCTGGGACAGCTTTTTAAGTTATATTCTAACTTTACTTATCTTCTGATAATTCAGCAGGAATTTCGATTCCTAACTGGGCTGCAACCTCTTCGTTAATGGATAATTTACATTGATCCTGAGATAAATA
>JAEZSL010000405.1 GCA_023443925.1 Bacillota bacterium
TTTTTTCTTAACATTCATAAAAATGAATTTCATATAGATATTTTATATTTGTAAAGCACGTATAACAAACGTACATACAGGTGCAGATAGGAGTCAGAATGAATGAAATACGTCTACATGAAGGTGAATTGAATATAATGGAGTTATTATGGTCAAATAAGGTTTTGGCCGCAAAAGATATCTCTAAGATTATAAAAGAATACATCGGTTGGGAAAAAAATACTACATATACTGTAATTAAGCGTCTCATTGAAAAAGGTGCAATCAAAAGAGAGGAACCTGGATTCTTATGTAAGGCATTAATTTCAAAGCGTACCGTTCAGAATACTGAGACAAAAGCTCTGTTAAATAAGTTTTATAATGGCTCGTTAAATACCTTTTTATCCGAATATCTGAAGTATCAAAAGCTTACACAAGGTGAGCTTTTAGAGTTAGAGCGAATTGTAAGTGAACAGAAATTATAATTACCATACACTTTTCCTTTGTGACTTAGTCACTTACAAAACGGACTTCTGCGAATAAGATAGGTATATCTATTAGGATACACTGTTATAATATAATGGAAGAAGAATATGGAGTAGAACAGGCTTAAAAGTTTCAAATACGATTCTAATGAAATGTGATATCTAAATAACACTTCATAACAAGACACTTTATAAGTAAACGCTTCATAGGAAAAATGATTCTTAAGAAGCAGACTGTTCAATATAATGTAAGTGATACGGAGATTATGCGGAGAGACAATGTCATGACAATCCTATGAAATTGTCATAACTCTATGGAATTATTATAGACTATGAAATTGTCATAACTCTATGGAATTATTATAAACTATGTAATTGTCATAACTCTATGTAATTGTTATAGACTATGTAATAGTTATAACCCTATGCAATTGTTATACTCCGCTGAAAGCACAATGAAAGGAGATATATATCATGAGTGTTAACATATACGATAACAAAACAGAAAACCGGAATGAAAAACAATTGATTCAGATAACATCGCCAATTGATAATTCCCTGATCGGAGAGGTGCCTGCTTTAACCAAACCGGAAGTTAATGAAGCTATCCAGTCAGCCAAGGAAGCATTTGTAACCTGGAGAAATGTTCCGTTAAATGAAAGGGCTGAAATACTTTATAAAGCCGCTAATTTATTAGTGGAACATATTGATCAACTTACGGAGCTATTAATAAGGGAAGTTGGAAAAGACAGAAAAAGTGCAGGTTCAGAAATAACCAGAACAGCAGATTTTATTAGGTTTACGGCAGATACGGCAAAGAGCATCCACGGTGAAAGCATCCAGGGAGATACTTTTTCCGGTTTCAATAAAGAAAAATTTGCGGTTGTAACCAGAGAACCGGTTGGGGTTGTACTTGCTATTTCTCCTTTTAACTATCCTATAAATCTTGCGACCTCCAAAATTGCTCCGGCACTTGTTGCCGGTAATACGGTTATCTTTAAGCCGGCTACTACCGGAAGCCTGTGCGGTACTGAACTGGTTAAAATATTCCATGCTGCGGGTCTGCCGGAAGGCGTACTAAATATTATAACCGGCAGGGGAAGTGAAATCGGAGATTATGTTGTTACCCATCCCGATATTAACTTTATTAATTTCACCGGAAGTACTGAGGTGGGCATCGGTATATCGGAAAAGGCACATATGGTTCCTCTTCTTATGGAACTTGGCGGAAAAGATGCAGCCATCGTTTTAAAGGATGCGGATCTGGCTTTCGCAGCCAGAAATATCATTGCCGGAGCATTTTCCTATTCCGGACAGCGCTGCACCGCAGTTAAGAGAATTCTGGTTTTAAATGAAGTTGCGGATATGCTGATAGCACATTTGAAAGAAGAAATACAAAAATTAAAAGTTGGAAACCCTATGGAAAATCAGGTCGATGTCGTACCCTTAATTAACACGAAAGCCGCGGATTATGTATGGGATCTGATTGAAGATGCCAAAGCAAAAGGCGCCCAGTTAATATATGGCGGTACGAGAGAAGGAAACCTGATTTATCCTACCCTTTTTGATTATGTTACAACGGATATGAGAGTTGCCTGGGAAGAACCTTTCGGGCCGGTTTTACCGATTCTTAGGGTGAAAAGTGTTGATGAAGCGGTTGATCTGGCAAATCAGTCAGAGTATGGGTTGCAAAGCTCCGTCTTTACAGAAAACCTTAGTGATGCTTTTCATGTAGCCAGCCGGCTTGAAGTCGGGACAGTTCAGGTTAATAATAAAACGGAAAGAGGACCGGATCATTTTCCTTTCCTGGGAGTTAAAAAATCTGGTATTGGTACTCAGGGAATCCGTTATTCCATCGAGGCCATGACCAGGGTAAAAGCAACAGTTATTAATTTAAGCCATTAATTTAATATAAATGCGAAAGGGCTGCCGGTACAGCCCTTTTGCTTGTGGGAGGAAGTCTGGTATATGAACAGAAAATTTATGGAGTTAATGGAGGGAAGCCCCATTATTGCGGCTGTGAAAGACTACGGCGGGCTTACCAGGTGTCTGGAATCGGAAAGCAGGATAGTATTTGTACTTTTTGGTGATATATTAAGTATTGCCGGCATAGTTAATACCATAAAAGAAAGCGGACGGATTGCTATTATACATATTGATTTGATAAGCGGCTTAAGTTCAAAGGAAATCGCCATTGACTTTATTAAAAATAATACTCTGGCAGACGGAATTATATCAACAAAACAGGCAATGATCAAGCATGCCAGAGAACTGGGATTATTTACTGTTTTCCGTTTTTTTGTAATTGATTCCATGGCTTTTGACAATATTAAAAAGCAAAGTGATTCTGTTAAACCGGATTTTATCGAAATTCTCCCCGGTGTTATCCCAAAAGTAATCCGTAAAATTACCGGTTTAACTAATGTTCCGGTCATAGCCGGGGGTCTGATTTCCGATAAGGAAGATGTAATGGCAGCCTTATCAGCCGGTGCGATTTCCATATCCTCCACTAATACGGAGGTATGGTTTATGTAACCTGCATCAAAGTAAAAGTTGCTTACAGAGTAACCTGACAGAATAACCTGACAGAATTACCTGACAGACAAATAAAAGTACTGGTGTTATTAAATATAAGCATAAGGTAGTCCTTTAATCAGCAGTCTCTAAAAAATGATTGTAATTAATTCAAATATATGGTAAGATAAAATCAACTTAATAATATGTTGCATGAGAATTGGAGTCAAGCAAATATAGCATCTTTAAAGGATGTTGTTTGCTTGCTTTTTTTTATGCCTTTTTATACTATCTGTAGGAGGGTGACGTAATGGAGGATGTGATTATCATTGGTGCAGGCGTAACCGGATGTGCTGTTGCAAGAGAATTATCCAGATATAATTTAAAGATTAAAGTATTGGAGAAATGCAGTGATGTTTGTGAAGGAACCTCGAAAGCTAACAGTGCCATCGTCCACGCCGGTTATGATGCAAAAGCGGGAAGCCTGAAAGCAAAACTGAATATAGAAGGAAACCGCATGATGGAGAAACTGGCGGAAGAACTGGATTTTTCCTATCGAAGAAACGGGGCACTGGTACTGTGCTTTAGGGAAGATGAACGAAGTAATCTGGAATATTTACTGGAAAACGGTGTTAGAAATGGTGTAAGGGGCCTTAAAATACTTGAAAAAGAGGAACTAAAGGTTATGGAGCCTAATGTTTCAAAAGAAGCGGTTGCAGCTTTGTATGCGCCGGACAGCGGTATTGTTTGTCCTTTTAATCTAACCATTGCCCTGGCGGAAAATGCTTATACCAACGGCGTCGAATTCCGGTTTAATACGGAGGTTTTAGATATTAAAAAAGTGCAGGACAGGGACGGTGTTTATTACCATGCGGACACCAGTCAGGGGGGCGTTGATGCCGGTATTATTATTAATGCTGCCGGGGTTTACGCAGACCGGTTCCATAACATGGTAAGCAGCCGTAAATTACACATAATACCGCGGAAAGGGGAGTACTGTCTCCTGGATAAAACTGTGGGAAATTATGTTGAGAAAACCCTCTTTCAGCTCCCTGGCCGATATGGTAAGGGGGTACTGGTTGCTCCAACTGTTCATGGGAATCTTATAATCGGTCCAACAGCTTCTGATATTTCAGATAAGGAAGGAACCAATACAACGGCACCGGCTTTGTCGGAGCTTATAATAAAGGCAGCTCAGAGTGTGGAAACACTACCGTTAAATAAAGTTATTACCTCTTTTGCCGGCTTACGCGCACATGAAGAAAATGATGACTTCGTTATCGGAGAAGCAGAAGATGCCCCCGGTTTTATTGATATAGCAGGTATCGAATCGCCCGGGCTGACTTCTGCTCCGGCCATCGGCAGGCTTGTTACCGATCTGGTACTTAATATAAAAGCGGCTGACCTAAAACCAGATTTTATAAATAACCGTGTAGGTGTTAAAAATCTAGCCTCTATATCTGCAAAAGAGCAGGAGGAGCTTATAAATAAAAATAAAGCTTATGCCAATGTTATATGCCGCTGTGAAATGGTGACGGAGGGAGAAATCCTTGATGCAATACACAGACCCCTGGGTGCAACTACTCTTGACGGCATTAAGAGAAGAACCCGTGCCGGCTCCGGCAGATGCCAGGCTGGTTTCTGCCTGCCAAGAACCATGGAAATCCTTGCCCGGGAATTAGAAACTAAGGTAACGGACATAACCAAATTTGGTGGTGATTCCAGGATTGTTCTATCAGAGAATGCAATTTCTGCTCAATCCGTTCATGAAACAGCACTCTGAATGTATGGCATATCATATAAGCATAGGGAAGAATAACTTCGATCTAACTTACCTTAAAAATTAAGAATCAAAAATCAAAAAGGTGATTAAAAATCGTATAATTATCTCAGCCTGATTATCAGGCAGACGGGAGAGGAATATGGGAAGCTATGATATTGTAATTATCGGCGGGGGGCCAGCCGGGCTTGCGGCGGCTGCCGCCGCAAAAGAAGAAGGCTGTGACCGGGTTTTAATACTGGAGAGGGAAAAAGAACTGGGCGGAATACTAAATCAGTGTATCCATAACGGTTTTGGTCTGCATACCTTTAAAGAAGAATTAACCGGTCCGGAATATGCGGACCGCTATATCCGTAAAATAAAGGATTTAAATATAGAATATAAGCTGAGCACCATGGTCATTTCGATAGATTCTCATAAAAAAATAACAGCCATGAACCGGGAGGAAGGGTTATTTACTCTTCAGCCGAAAGCCATCATATTAGCCATGGGCTGCAGAGAGCGGCCGAGAGGGGCATTAAACATTCCCGGTTACCGACCTGCAGGTATTTTTTCAGCAGGTACCGCACAATATTTACTGAATGTCCGTGGAATCATGCCGGGTAAAGAAGTCATTATCTTAGGCTCCGGTGATATCGGACTTATTATGGCAAGAAGACTGACCCTGGAGGGTGCAAAGGTAAAGGCTGTAGCTGAATTAATGCCTTATTCCGGCGGTTTAAAAAGAAATATAGTCCAATGTCTGGACGATTATAATATACCGTTAAAATTAAGCCATACCGTTATCGATATTGACGGTAAAGAGCGTATAAAAGGAGTTACCCTGGCTCAAGTGGATGAAACCTTAAAACCGGTGCCGGGTACGGAAGAATATATAAGCTGTGATACTCTGCTGTTATCCGTTGGACTGATACCGGAAAATGAACTCTCTACGGGTATGGGTGTTAATTTGGACCCGGTTACCTCTGGCCCGCTGGTAAATGATATGCTGGAAACAAATATTAACGGGGTATTTGCCTGCGGTAATGTACTTCATGTACATGATCTGGTGGATTATGTTTCAATGGAAGCGGTACTGGCTGGCCGAAATGCAGTCAAATATGCTGTTGATTCAGAGATTGGCAGATCTCAGAATGAGATTTCTCAGGATGAGATTTCTCAGGAGGAGAGTTCTCGTAATAAGACTCCTTGGAATGGGATTTCTCAAGTCGAAAGTTCTCAGGAGGAGAGTTCCCAAAGTCAGAACTATATCCGTTTAAAACCACAGAAAGGGATCCGCTACACGGTGCCACAATTGATCGATCCGATTCGTATGGAAGAGTCGGTTACCGTTCGATTCCGGGTCGGCAATGTCTATAGGGATAAGCAGATTGGAGTATATTACGGAGATACCAAATTGTACAGCCGCAGGAAGAAGATACTGACCCCTGGGGAAATGGAAGAAGTTAAAATAACAAAACACCTGCTGGATTCCTGCCCGGCCGGGAAGGAAATCGTTATAACATTAGAGGAAGTGTAACTCATAATATTATAATCTGAATTAAGAATGTACTAAATGTATTTTACATTTCACCTCTTATGAAGCAACTGCGCCAACAGCACCTCAGCATGCATTTCAAACCCTTAGTCCAGGCTGGTATAAAAAGTTGGTATGCAATAAGAAATTTCAGTTATTTTTGTTTCAATCTCATCAAGAGGATAGGTTGAAAAAACAAAAGAATGTTTTTCAACTACTGATTATCGAATATTTAATCGAAGATTAAATATTCAGGAAAGAGGATAATATGGAAGAAATGGTATTAAGAAAATATGATTTAACAGATAGAGAAATAAAAGAAGAAAAGTTAACAGGCAGTAATATAGAACAGCGGGATTTAATCTGCATCGGATGTCCTATGGGCTGTATGCTGCATGTGGAATTTGAGCAAGGGCGTATAGAAAGCATAAGCGGTAATCTTTGTAAGATAGGAGCCACATACGCGGCAAAGGAGGTTACCAGTCCGGCCCGTACTGTAACTTCTACCGTAAAAGTAATTAACGGGCAGTCTGTGCTGGTGCCGGTAAAGACTAGTATGGAGATACCAAAGGATAGAATAATGGATTGCATGGCTGCCATAAAATCCTGCAGGGTAACCGCTCCGGTGTACATTGGTGAGGTGATTTTAAAAAATGTGGCAGGAACCGATGCCAGTATCATCGCTACCGGAAATGTGGAATGCAGGCAGGGGTAAGGGTGTTAATAGCTAACGGAAATGCAGATAAGAGACTAAGGAAAAATAATTTGTACTTTCATTTAAATTATAGTATAATAACTTACCAGATATTGTGATAAATATCGTATGGAATATAAGAAGCAGGGGGAAACGAATCGTGAAAAGGTGTATTGCATTAGCTCCGTGCAAAGCCAAGTAGGCAGAGATTGCATGGAGTAAAGAACTGCCTCATTTTGGCTTTGCATTTCAATATAAACTATTGAATAGGAGCAAAGTTAAAATGAATATAAAATTAAAAAATCAGGAATTAGCTAATTTTTACCGGCTTGCTACCGGTCAGTTTGTCTCACAGTTTGGCAGTAAAATGACTAGTTATGGTTTGGTTTTGTGGGCTTACAAAGAAAGCGGTTCGGTATTATCAACTTCACTGCTGGCAGTATGTTATCTGATCCCGGAAGTGTTATTAAGCTTTATAGCCGGAAGTATCAGTGACGCCTGGAATAAGAAAAAGATAATGCTGATAGCAGACTCCATTGCCGCTGCTTTTTCTATCGCGGTGATTGTATTATTATTCTCACAAAACCTCAAAATGGAATACCTGTATTTGATAAACTTTATATTAGGTATTACAGATGCTTTTCAGAATCCGGCTTCTGAGGTAGCCGTATCCCTAATTGTATCCCGGGAAAACTATATGAAAACCAGCGGCTTGCGATCATTCTTTAATTCCTGTACTGGAATTTTTGCGCCAATTATAGCTGCGTCCCTGTATGCTTTCTGGGGTATGAAATTCATCCTGATCATTGATCTTACAACCTTTTGTTTTTCCTTCATCACTCTGGTTTTTTTTGTCAGTATTCCTAAACTGCCGGAAACCGGAAGTGAAACCGAATCACTATATGTAAAATGCAGAACAGGTTTACAGTATATTCTAGGTAAAAAAGAGATCTGCAGCCTTATTATGTTTATGGCCTTTGTAAATTTCATTGCTGCAATATATAATACCTTATTATCACCGATGGTTTTAAGCAGAAGCTCGAATAATGATATTCAATTAGGTATTGTATCCGGCGCCATAGGGATCGCGGGGCTGTTGGGAAGTATCATGGTATCCCGAATACGTCCGGTAAGTAAAAGGGTACCACTGATTCTTAATATCATGACTTTTTCTTTCTTGGTCTGTAATGGGTTACTCGGAATCGGCAGGAATTTCTATGTATGGACCGCAGCTGTTTTTATAGGTAATTTACTAATACCTTTATTAACTGCCAACGTCGAGTATATTATGCGTACAAAGATACCGGTTCCTATGCAGGGAAGAGTATTTTCCGCACGCAATACCTTACAGTATACCTCAATACCTTTGGGCAATCTAACTGCCGGCTATTTAGCCGATCAGGTTTTTGAGCCCTTTATGAAACAGCCTTCACCGGTACAGAAATTGCTTGTGTATATAGTGGGCAGCGGAAATGGAACGGGTATAGCATTCCTGTATTTATGTATCGCTTTTACCGGTTTTGCTGGATGCTTTGTATTCCGGAGAATGAAAAGTATGAGAAAGCTGGATGAATACCAGGGATACTTAGAATAATCCGTTTATGCCATTAGGTAATTAATTAACTATTCTGTTATTTTGAAAATATATTATTATTGTAATTAACAAATTTATGTAATTAGCATTGTTTGCAATTTAAAATGTTATGATTATTAAAAAGTAAAAGTATTAATTTTAAAATTATTTATAATTTCTTAAACAGGGACATGGAGATTGTTCCTGTTTTTTTGTTCTGTGTCATTAGTTGAGGTGGGTATCTATGAATTCCTCTCTAACTATTGGCACAGAGCTATTTTTTTGCTGAGAAATAACTCCCTGGTTTACATTGGTAGAAAAATATGTTATAGTTGTAATATCCTCCCAGGGGGGATATTACATAAGCAACGAACGAGGTGTTTTTAGATTGAATATACGTTGCATTTTTAATCGTTCTATTTAAGTTGTTTTGTCAGTGGGTTATTGCGAAATAAAGATAGTTCAAACCTTGGTTTGAGGCAGTAAATCATATGCCAGAAGATGATTTATGCCTTGGGAGTTAGGTTGAAAAAACGAAATACAGTTTTTCAACATCTTGATTTATACGTGCGCCTAAGCGCACAGATGGGAGTTCAGATGAAAAACTATAAATCAGCAGTTTTATGGGCCTTGCTGGCTGCTGTATTGTATGCGGCCGGATCTCCATTTTCAAAAGTTCTGCTTCAATATATTCCGCCGGCTGAGATGGCAGCCTTCTTATATTTGGGTGCCGGGACAGGAATGGGCATATTAGGTATGTTTAAGATCAAATTAGGTAATACGGCCGAGGAATCAAATTTAGGGAAAAATGATGTTCCATATACCGCGGGCATGATTCTTCTTGACATCGCCGCACCTGTTTTTTTGATGATCGGGCTTAATCTGACTACCGCTGCCAATGCATCCCTATTAAATAATTTTGAAATCGCAGCAACGGCTCTGGTTGCTCTTCTTGTCTTCGGGGAGAAAGTTTCCAGGAATTTATGGATTGCCATAAGCTTAATTACGATCTCCAGTATCATGCTTACCTTTGAAGATGTAAGCGGATTTTCCTTCTCAATCGGTTCTTTGTTCGTTCTTTTAGCCTGTCTTTGCTGGGGATTTGAAAACAACTGTACCAGAAAGCTTTCCGGCAAAAACCCGATACAAATTGTAATAATAAAAGGACTGGGTTCCGGCTTAGGTTCACTGGTTTTGGCATTACTGCTCAGAGAACATATGACAGGTATTCTATATATATGCTGCGCTATGGTATTGGGTTTTATCTCCTATGGATTGAGTATTTTCTTTTATGTCCGTGCTCAGCGGGAATTAGGGGCTGCGAAAACAAGTACCTATTATGCGGTTGCTCCTTTTATCAGCGTAATTTTATCCCGTCTGATCTTTCGTGAATTACCGGATATCACTTTCTTTCTGGCCTTTGTTATCATGGTGGCAGGTACCTATTATGCCTCTCGTGATACGAAGAAAGCAGCAGTTTCTAAAAAGTCTGCTTAAAGAAACTGTTTGAATATAAATGAAGTAAGAATGCTATGGATTAACTATGGTAAAAATGATTATTTCTTCAAATCTTACCCTCAAATCTCATGAATAAAAAGTATATTATCGGGCTGTTAGTTTTTAATTAATTGTATATATTTATAGTAGAATTCTATAAATATACGATGTATAATGTTGTGGATGCCCAGGCATACAAAATTGTCAAATTAAAAGGCAGCAGGATAGGGCATTGCCTTAATGGCAGCAATGAGAAAAACATAGGTTGAGGAGTAGATTGAAAAATGCGCTGCATTTTTAATCTTTCTATCTAAGCAGTATCGCAAGTAAGCTTGCGATATGCAGAGGGAGTAATATGGAGAAAAAAATCAAAAGAGTATTAATGGCCCTGATTGGTGTTACAATCAGCGGAATCTGTGTCGGTATCTTTAACACGGCAGTTTTAGGAGCCGATCCTTTTACGGTATTCGTAACAGGAACCGGTAATTTGTTTAGAACTCAATACGGCAATATATATCCGGTAGTGACCGGTGCCTTTCTGATTCTTGTATTTATTGTAGATAAGCATTACATAGGTATAGCAACAATCTTCAATCTGTTTGGGGTTGGATTAGTGGGGCAGATGACTATGAATTTTCTGGCGTATTTCTTTCAAGACGCTTCCTTATGGGTTCGAATCGTCTTACTATTAATCGGCCTGGTATTACTGTGCTTTGGATCATCTCTGTATTTCACAGCGGATCTGGGGGTATCGGCCTATGATGCAGTTGCTTTAATTCTGTCAAGTAAGACTCCCATTTCCTTTCGGTATTGCAGAATCGGAACAGACCTGGTCTGTGTTATTATTGGCCTCTGCTTTAAGTCCACCATCGGCATTGGAACGGTTCTTACCGCATTCTTTATGGGGCCGGTTATCCAGTGGTTTATAGAGCATGTAGCAAGACCATTTCTAAATGGAAAAGGAGAATTTGCCGAAAAGCAAATCCAGGTAGAAAAAGTAAAGAAAACTCAATTTGAATAAAGAATGACAGCAAAAAGGATGCATAGCAAAAAGGATGCATAGCAAAAAGAATGCATAGCAAAAAGAATGCTTAAAAAAAGGATGCTGATAAGAATTTCCAATTTAAAGATTGGATCTTATCAGCATCCTTTAATTTTTTTTGAAAATGCGTTCTAAGTGTATAACCATTCTGTGGGATTTTATGTTCACTACTCAAGGTTCACTACCTAAGAAGTTTAACGAACCAGAGATATGAATCAACAAAATAATTACCGGTCCTTTTTTTGTGTATATACCAGGAACCGCTTATAAATACTGCCAAGAAGAATAACATAACCGCGTAGAGTATTGTCATGATTCTCACCCCTTTACTTTAATTACTTCCTGTTTCATATTAAGCATAGCATTACATAATGCGGCTAACAATCCAGGTTGTGTTAAAATTAGGTAAAATTAAAGTAAACTCATGGGCTGAGAATTTATTGAGCAGTCTTATCAGTAACCGGTTCCAGCTTTATGGACAAATGATTATCGTCAGTATCCTTATCACTAATAATGGTTGCTACATAATTTTTCAGAAAGCTGTCAGGATATTCGGTCCATAATTTATATCCTTCCGAATGAACTACATCGGTGGCATTCAGATTCTCCATACCGGAAAAATAACGAACATTCAGAGTTTTGATAACATCGGCAAGTAATTTAATCTGTTTTTCCTCATAACCGGAATCTGCCAGTGACTTATAGGCTCTGTCATAAGCCATTTTACTGAAATATTCTTCGGAGTACTTGTTAAAGTTTAACAGGGTTTTATCTTTTTTATGTTTGGCTTTTGCCCAGGTATCGACATCAAGGCTTTGTGTCTGGTACTCCAGACTGTTTTGCTCCGGTGAATACTTTAGTACTCCGTAATGATGAGGATACACAGAAAGTGCACCGGATGCAATATCATAAAGAGGATGCTCCGGTTTCTGATCGGAGCTGATATCCTGAACATGGATATGGCCGCTGAAAACCAGATTGAGTTGATATTTTTTAAATAGGATCAGGGTCTGTCCGCTGTTGTTAAGTGTATAACCCTCCCGGATTACTTCGCTGTGATCCAGGATATTGTGGTGCATTACCGGAATAATGTTAGCTCCCTTTTCCTCTGCCATCTTAAAGCATTCTTCAATCCATTTAAGGGTAGAGGATTTTAAAAGGCCGTCTGCTGCTGGTATACCAACGGAAAGGTTCTCTTTATACTTAATTGAATCCAGCATAAGAAACCACAGTTTGTCGTTTGGTGCTGCCAGGTAGCTCAGGGAGTTTTCATCTCTTGATATTGCCTCGTCAAAACCAAAGTCAGCATAAATTTCGCTGAATTCTTTGTCACTGACATAATCGGTAACATACTGCTTATCGCCTCTGAATTCTCTGGCCCAGATATTGAAGATATCATGGTTTCCGGGTATTACATAAACTTGTGTACCGCCCTTTTCTATGGTTTTGAATTTTTCCGCAAGATCTTTGTGGCTGGCCTTTTCACCGTTACTCGTAAGATCACCGCTGACAATCAGGACATCAGGTTTGTTCTGCTGAATCTCGTATACGAAAGTATCGGTAATTTCATCGATATATTTTAACAGTTTGCCGTCACCGGAGGTAACAAATTTTTCATAGGCAGATCCTTGATCAGATAATTTATCCGATAAATAATGGATATCTGACGCAATATATATGGTAAAATCTTTATCAGCATTCCGGTCTAAAACCAATGGATTATCCTTTTTTATTAAGCTGGTGGAAATTATAAAGACCAAAAGAATAGCCACTGCGATAGACAGAATCGTAAAAAAGATCATTTTATAATTGCGGTTTGTCTTTTTTGTACTATTGAAATTCATCAGATTTACTCCTTTATTTATCTCTTATGGAAGCATATGTTATGGAAAGTAATATTATTATATACAGCATATTGTAAAATAGCAATGAATTTTAGAGCAGGTAATTATAGAATTTTTTATGCGAATTATGAGTTAGATAAATTAATCCTCCATTATTCAGACTGTTAGCAGTGTATTAACATGATTCTTTGAAACCATATAATAAACTGACAGCATAATGCAAAGTGATGATGGAGCAGCTGCTTGGTAAATCTTAATTTATGATTCGACTGTCAAAAGGTCAATTTTGTGTTTTGAATGAATATCAGCGTATATATATTCATAAAATACACGTGGAGAGACCTTTTGACTCCCGAAGTATTTATGAAGAAAAAAAAGAATTGACATTTATACAAACTGACAGTATATTATAAGAGAAATAGATAAAATATTACCAGTAAGAGGTTGAGAAAATATAATGAGGATTCGAAAATAATGATTCAGATACGATAAATAGGTAATTACAAGCCATTTTACCATAGGTTAA
This sequence comes from Bacillota bacterium, assembly GCA_023443925.1. The sequence continues at coordinate 13,451 of JAEZSL010000405.1, forward strand.
TGGGTTGTTTTTGTGCCGGATTTATTAGTATTATGAATCTATTTTTATGTCCATTTATATTCTTGGGCTCTTTTTTTATTGCTGTCAAATGGGAGGTGTGATGATGTTGATCATTAAATTAAGAAAAAAAGCAACACAGAAACAAGGCCCGGTATAACATAGACGGTGTTTTCGCCGTATGCCGGCCGGGATAACTAAGGAGGCTGTTTATGTCGAAAATAATTATTAATGAAATGAATTATCACTATACGAAATATTACAATCCTATCTTTAACAATGTAAACTTAATACTGGATACAGATTGGAGGCTGGGGCTGATTGGCCGTAACGGACGCGGTAAGACTACCTTTTTAAAACTTCTGACCGGTGAGCGAAAGCCGGATAAAGGCTATATTAAAAAACCTGTGAATATGGAATATTTCCCATATTCAAATGGTGCTTCCTACAAAAACACAATGGATGTTGTCAAAGAAAATATTGGTGGTTTGAAAACGCTGGAAGACAGCATGGAAATTATTCTTTCTGAAAATGAGGAAAGCAGACTCACCGAATATCAGAATCTATTGTCAGATTATATGGAGGCAGATGGTTTTGAAATCGAGAGCAGGATAAAAAGGGAATTGCATTTAATGAAACTGCCGGAGGAACTTTTGGAGCGGGATTTTGAGTTTCTCTCGGGTGGAGAGAAAACGAAAATGCTTATTATTTCACTCTTTTTAAGAAAAAACGCTTTTATCCTTCTGGATGAACCCACCAATCATCTGGATATGGATGGTAAAGGTGCTCTAGCAGAGTATTTAAAGCAAAAATCAGGTTTTATACTTGTGTCCCATGACCGGCAATTTCTGGACACGGTAACGGATCATATTCTGGCTATTAACAAAGCGGATATTACACTAACAAAAGGTAATTACTCCAATTGGAAGGACAATGTTGAGAAAAATGAAATCTATGAATTCCGTACAAGAACCAGGCTGGAAAAAGAAATTAACAGTCTGGAGAAACGTGCCGTACTAAACCGGAATTGGGCATCCATAGCTGAGAAGGAAAAGAATCCCTATGCAACCCATAACCGGGGCAACAGTTCCAGAGCTGCCAAGTTCATGCGCCAGGCCAAAGCTTCCGAGCTGGCGGTAAAGAATAATATCGAGGATAAAAAACAGTTGTTAAAGAATTATGAAACAACCAGAGACCTGGCATTAAGCCAGAGGGCTACAGGGAATGATACCCTGGTAATGGTGGAACATTTGAACTTTGGATACGATGACAGATTGCTGTTTCAAGATTTCTCACTTAAGGTTTATGCCGGTGACAGAATCTGGATACGTGGCGGTAACGGCAGCGGAAAGACCACCTTATTAAGGCTTATTGGGAAGCATCTTCAGTCCGATGCAGTAGCTTACTGTGAAAATCTGACTATCGCAGAAAGTAATCAGGAACCGGAACTAACAAATGGTTTGATTGAAGAAATCACTGGGGAGCTCTATATGCCGGAGAACCAGCTCAGGGATAAATGGCTGGAATTATGCGACTGCCTGGATGTAAATATGGATACTCTAAAAAGACCCTTAGAAACCTTCAGCAGCGGAGAACTAAAAAAAGTAGATATAGCCAGAGCACTGGCTATGGAGAATCAGCTGCTGCTTTTAGATGAGCCACTTAATTATACGGATGTGTATTTCAGAGAACAGTTGGAGAAGGCCATCCTTGCTTTTGAACCGACGATTGTCTTTGTCGAGCATGACGAACGGTTTGGATACAGTGTTGCAAATCGAATTATCGATCTGTCCTGATGTATGCTTCCTATATGGAAGCTGAATTGAGACAATGCGTTTACTTGACTTTTGGAGCATGAGATTTAAGACATTTCATACCCTGATTTATGTCATGGGGACTAGTGTACTGTCCGCCGGACATCTTGACTAATGACTTGCCTGAATTTCCATCTGCCGCGTTGTCATCGGTCAGCGTAGTACACCGCTACGCTTCCTTCCTCCGCCTTGCAGACTGAAAATTCATTCTGCGCCATTAGCCAAAGTGTCAAGTGGTCAGCACACTAGTACGAATTCGATAACGAAGAAAATGTAGAAAGAAAGGAATGCCGCATAAGAATTTAACATTCTATTTAGTGGCTGGGTATTAGGTTGAAAAAACGAAATACAGTTTTTCAACATCCTGATTTGTACGTGCGCCAGTGCGCACAGATTGGAGTTAAAATGAAAGTATGCCGTTAATTACCTCAATTTTCATTATTAGCATCATATTGAAGATTGATTAAATGAGGAAAGAAAAGGCCTAAGCTAACAGGTTTATTTTGTGTACTCTTTTAGTTGGTAATTAGAAGCCATACTGCTTATAGAACTAAAATAAATATCTGATTCTAATTGTGTGTAATCCTGATTTGATGTAAATGTTATACATCTTTTACTGCTTGTTTAAATATGTATATTACAGGTCCTGATTATAACATAATAGAGCAGTTTACGAATTTTAAGGCTGTGAGAAAGCTATGCTTTTTCGCAGCCTTTTTTGCTATTTCAGTCTTAAGAATATCCATGAAAAAGCAGCGCCTGGTCAGGCTGGGATGATGAACCGGCAACCGGCAATTCGTAACTGAAAATGAAGAGCGGCAGTGCGGAGTCTGGTAATTCGGACTTTAGTATACGGGAGATTCAATTAGTTAGGCCTCAAATTAATGAAACGAAAAATTAATTTCGGAGGTTCTGACAATGGATAATAATAGAAAGTATGCACCGGAAGAAGAAATACTTTGTGCAATAGAATTAGTTTATGAACAGGAGGATAAGGGTATATTATCGTCGGATTTATTTGGTTTAGAGCATTCCCGGACTATAAATATTATGGGCTGTATTCTGGAAACGGATAAGGTGTTTCTGATGGGAGCCAGTCTTGAGATAGCTGCTTTGCTTATTTCATATCTATATACCCCGGAATGTCTGGAACTGCAGGGGACAGAACACACGGAACAGGTAAAAAGCAGTGAACGAAAAAGAAATCTTCTTTATCTATTAGGAGACTATCATTATTCGGAGCTTATTTACCGGGGTAACGGCATGGATTCTATGCTGGCTCCGGATGCTTATAATGTTGTAATTTCAGGATATGCCGAACTGACAGAGGGAAGAGGGAAAACTCCGGCAGAACGGTTTCTGCTTGAAACAGGAACCGAATATGAACAATTTAATAAATATCTGGTTTCTACAGAACAGCTGTTAAAAACAAGCGGAAGATGGATTGTACTTGCGAAACCCGGCTGGATCTTAAAATCCTGGGAGTTGATACAAGATAGAGGGTTACAGCTGGAATACGACCAGTTCCGCCTTTATACGGAATCAAACCGGCATCCGAATACCTTTTTATGGCTTAGGTTTATAAAGGATAAGGAACATTTTAACATGGAACAACAAAAGAAAAACCTGCGATCAATGATGGAGGATAACGGAATTGACAGGCTTTATGCTCATCGTAACCAGTTACGGTTTCCATATGCAGAATTATCTTTTCGTAAATCGGAAGCCTATGTTGATTTAAAACAGAATACGGAATATCTGCAATATTTCTTTTCCGTTGAAACAACTAAGCGTTTAACAGAATTATGTACAGGATATACAGCCTGCCTGGTTACACCTTCTGTTGCCCAATGTGCATACCGCAATCATAAAAACGTTGTACTATTTGAACGGGATAACCGGTTTAGGGAAAACGGAGGTTTAAAATTTGTAAAATATGATTTAAATAAAGGTCTGACCAAATTTGTCAGGAATAAATATGCCAACAAATTTGACCGGGTAATTTGTGACCCTCCTTTTGATATTGATCTGAATACTTTGGCAGAGGATATAGAGGAATTAATTCTCTTAAATAATAAAAGTACTGCCTATGTTGTATTCCCGGACAGCAGAAGTGTAAGTCTTATTAATAGCATGAAATCAAAAGGTTTTATTTACATGAAAGACAGTGAAAGGATTACCATAGAATATGCAAGACCTCCCAAAATTGTAAGGGTAGGCGGTAAAAATGCCATACAATTATATAAGTTTATTTATACAGGATAGAAAAGTTATTTTTCTTCATAGACAATCATGAATCATTTGTTCACAGACGTTAATAGGATTAGGGTCCAATATTTTTTTCTTTTCCAATTTAAATATTTATTAATAGGATAGACTTAAATACTGGAATAATTGGTGTTATATGGTATAATCTAAATTATTGTAAGAACCGGAATAGGTTAGTGGACAAGTCGATGTACATTTGCTATACAAAGCTGTACTTAACTTTTATATAACCCCAGTGGAGAAGAAAGGAAATAAATCGTGGGAGATGCAGTAATAAAATGTCTTGAGAGAGACCGAAAAAGAGCGGTAAAAGCTTATGGAGAAAAAACAGTACTTTCCTGCTTGTCTGAGAAAACAGAGTATCAGCTATTATGTGAAATTTATTCCCTTTTACAAAAAGATATTGCGGCGGGAAATCACGGGGAAGAGGCAAAATGGCTGAGAGCTATTGTTGAGAAGACCATTTTATCAAAGGTTATGGCAGAACATGGCTTTACAGTAAGCGGTAAAAAAATAGAGAATAACGACTAATATCAATAGGTTGTAAAAGTAATAGATTTATACAGTTCTAAATAGTGGTATTAACTGATAAGCAGAGATTGATAAGGTAAAAATTGATTAGGCAAAGATTGATAAGGTAGGAATTGATAAGGTAGAAAATAAATTGATGACCGGAGGAAATACGAATGCTTGAAATTTTACTCTCAGCTCTGAAAAAGGAATATATCATACCATTTGAGCAGCTCGAATTACTTCGGGATATGATGGGGTATGTATGTCTTGCCAAAGCTGGAGAAGATAAATACGTTTTTAAATTGTTTCAGGAACATCATAGGGAGCAGGCGTTGCAATCCGTAGAGATTATGACATATCTTAATAACACCGGATATCCGGTACCCAAAATCATTCCCACCTTAAGAGGTAAAAGGTATTGCGTGATTGATTTTCAGAACAAAAAACGTATTGGTGTTTTATACGAATATATCCAAGGAAAAGAGCCGGATAAGGAAACGGATATGGAAGCCCTTGGCTGGCAGACCGGTAAACTGCATAAAATGATGAAAACATATACCGGCCAGCTGGTATCCCATTCAAAGGAATTTTTTATTAATCGTTACTTAGAGCTCTTATCAAAAATGGCCTACCCGGAAGCAGCCCGGTTTGAAGAATACGGCAGCAGGCTCTGGGAAAGGGTAAAGGATCAACCCAAAGGCTTCTGTCATGGAGATTACCATACCGGCAATATGCTGCTTGGTACCAGCGGTAAGTATGTAATCTTTGATTTTGATGCAGCTGCCAATGCTTATCCGGCATTTGATATTGCGGTAATTTGTGATATGACAGATTATTTTTCCCTGCAGGATGCTATGTTTTATGAAACGAAAAGGCTCCTGGAACATTTTCTAAAAGGTTACGGTAAGCACTTATCCATCCGCCCACAGGAGAAAATTGCTGTTTTTGATTTTATTGCCGTCAGGCATTTTGAGGTACAGGCAGCTATAATTGAGAATCTGGGTTTAAACTGTGTGGACCATAGCTTTATAGACGGTCAGTTCAGCTGGCTGATGCAATGGGAAAAACTAATTCAGGAAAATTTTAAGAAGTAAAGTAGGAAGGTACTGCAGATGAAAATTACGATTGAAACCGTTGGTATAGAGCAGGAAGAAGAAATACTCATTCGATGCCATGAGGTAACAGATGAGATTATATCTTATGTGAACAGCCTTATTACACAGCACAAAGAATTAATTGGGCAGGTAATAAGATAAGCAGCCAGATTGCCGAAAAAAGTTATAATGTATATTTAAAAGGCACCAAGCACCTGACACTTACGGATCTGGCTATTGTATCTCCCTTTCTTACCTATATGCTGAACGGTGAGAGTTCAAACGTTGATGCCAGGAAATGCATAGAACTGGAAAACAGTTTAATCTTGGGATTTTTTGATGAGGTATTAAAGGGGAAAGGAACGTTTTCGCCTAAGGAAGTTTATACAATTGATTAGTGATTTGCTTTTTGTATATCCTTAATTGACCCGATGTGGTGTGATTATGCGGAAAAAAGATTTTATGCCGGGCAATTCATGTTACAATTAAAAGCATTTTTCCCGGAATATGAAAGCAAACTAAATGAATTATGGAATATTTTAGGAAGTAATCTGAATAACTTAATGTATGATTATATCGACAAAGTTGATTTGGCTCCGGGTGCTGATTGTGAAACCATTAATTTTCGGAAATTAAATGATAAAACAATAAGAGAAGAGATGTGTGAAATAGTAATTAAGTGCGAGATAGAAGAACGAAAAGCAGCGGATATTCTTTATAAACTAAATATGGATATATATTAAGCAAAAATGAGTCAAACTACTGAATTTTATGGTAGTTTGGCTCTTAAGTATATTTATTTATATTTTTTACAAAAAAATAATTATACTGAACAGTTATAAAAAATAATTGATTTAATGTAAATATTATGGTAATATATGGATTAAAATGCCGCTCAGATAGAAAGGAGTTTACAAGATGTTAATTTTTGAGGTATCCATCATCAAAAACTAAATAAAGATGTAACGCTGATTTGATAGGGATAAAATAGCCCTTTAATTAGTGTTATAAAAAGTAACCTTCGTGAATACTGAAGCTTTGGCGCGGCAATCGGCACACCCTGGGGTGTGTTATTTTTTTGTGATTTTGTTTGTTAACCGTAGTAAACAGCAATAACGGCTGCTTACTACGGTATTTTTATACCTATTAACCAGTAAAATTATTATTTCATTACGATTCAGACCGGACAAGAACATTTGTTTGGTATTTGTATCAACGAGAAAAAGGGGATTATATTATGATTATTACGGATTTTACACATCAACATTTGGAGCAAGCGCATAGTTTAGCTAAGAAAAATTATATTGAAGAAATGAAAACCTGTCACAATCTGCCCGAGGATATTAATATTCCTGATCTGACACATTTTGCAGACAATAAATTTGGTGTAGCGGCTATGGAGAAAGAATGTTTACTTGGGTATCTATGCTGTTATGAGCCGTGGGAAAACGCATTTGGGACAATTGCAAAAGGAACCTTTTCACCGCTGCAGGCCCACGGAGCAGTTATTGAAAACAGAGAGTTGATTTATGCTATGCTATACCAAAAGGCAGCGCAAAAGTGGGTTGAGAAAGGCATCACTTATCATGGTATCACATTATACGCACATGATGAACCGGCCAAAAAGGCTTTATTCACTTATGGTTTCGGTATGAGATGTATGGATGCCATAAAAGCCATGGATAAAGTAAAAGTAAATCAGAAAGCTAATGTAGAGATAAGACGGTTAAGTCAAGAAGAAATTATCCGAATCAGACCGTTACGTGAACAGTTATCTGAACATTTAAGTGAGAGTCCCTGTTTTATGTATTCAACAGAGCAGGAATATCAAAACTGGATTGTAAAGGCTGAGAAACGAAATTCAACCATATATGCTGCGTTTGAAGGAGACAAAGTCATTGCTTTTATTGAAGGTAAGCATGGAGGAGAGAACTTCATCACGGATATAAGTGATATGCTAAGTATTTGCGGTGCATTTTGTTTACCAAATTACCGAGGGAAAGGAATTGTTCAAGATCTCTTAAATGCCATGATAAAAGAGTCAAAATCAGAAGGTTATAAATGGTTTGGGGTAGATTATGAAAGCTTTAATCCAAACGCATATGCGTTTTGGAGCAAGTATTTTGAGCCATATACCAATAGCGTTACACGAAGAATTGATGAAGCAATATTAAAAAAACATTGAGGATTATATTAAGGCATAAAACGGATTACTATCTATCGAAAGGAATTCTAAACTATGAAAAAAGGAAAAATAATATTTTTAAATGGTACATCAAGTTCGGGTAAATCTACTTTAGCAAAGACATTACAACGAAAATTACCGGAACCTTATTTTTGTATTGCAATGGATACTTTTACGGATATAATTTCACCCTGGTTCACCGGTGATTATAATGGAGAAACATCTGAAAATCTGGAAAGACAGTCTCTTTCTGCCATGCATCATACAATAAAGCTGTATTCGGATTTAGGCTGCAATGTTATCGTTGATGATGTTATATGTAAATGGGTTTCATCCCAGGGTAAAGAATACAAATTATTGGAGGAGTGTGTTGATTTACTGCATGATTATCCGATTTTGTTTGTAAGAGTATATTGTCCTTTAGAGGAATTAAAACGAAGGGAAATTGAACGGGGAGACCGGGATATTGGTTCTGCGGAAGGCAACTTCAATTTATTATATCCAAGGGATGAATATGATATTGTAGTAGATACTTATAAAAATACGGCAGACGAATGTGCGGATATGATAATTAATTTATCTAACCAAGCAGAGGGTTATAAAGTCTTTAAACAGTTATATGAAATATTTAAGGTAGGCAATATCGAATAGACGTGGAAATTATTAAGGAAATTGCATAACCAAGGTCAAGCGCCTCGTATTTTGCTAGAGAGTGATGTATTCATAAGGTATCTGTCACAGGCTGCCTTTCATTCATTACTTACGAAATTACTATTATTATGATATGAGAAAGGTTATGTTATGAAACTTTATAATACAAGAAGTAAATTTAAGATTTTGACACTTATTAAATTATGCGCACTATATTCTCCAGCTAGCTTCGTTGCTTGTTTTCTGCTGACTGTTCTTGAGGGTTTAATGATTCCTTTTATGTTGTATACGGTAGCAAGATTTATCGACTCTGCCGTGACAATAACATCACCAAATCCGGATACAAGGACAATGTTCATTTATCTGGGATTGACGGCTCTCGGATTTTTGTATTCGCAGCTTGGGCAGGATTTCAGGCAGTATGGCTATGACAGGCTGGAAGATGCATTAAGGAATGGATTAAAACCAGATATTATTAAGAAGGAATACTCGATTGATTTCTTAGTCTTTGAAGCAGCAGCAACCCAGGATTTGATATTAAGGGTGACCGAAGAGATAGAAGCAAAATTCGCGGGGGTAATCCGCTCTGTTAATACGGCGGTTTCTGTCACTATTCAGATATTTGGAGTGCTGTATGCTGTGGCGGTTTTTAATTGGTGGATTGCTTTGCTATATATAGCCATTATGATATCCTCCATTATTTTGACCTTCAGAAACGGCAGGGTTATCTATCAGGAAGAGAAGAAGGTCGAATTCCTTACGAGGCAGATGAATTATATTTCTGACCTGTTATCAAGCAGGGAAACTGTCCATGAGAGATCCCTTTTTGGTTTTTCAGGGGAACTGAACCAAAGATTTATGTCGGCACATCTTTACCGATCTAATTTTAATACGAAGCTGCTTGCGAGAGAAACTTCCGGAAGCATGATGCTTAATATTGTTATAAGTATTTTTACTGTATTTACTATATATGTACTGTCCAGGCAGATTGCAAAAGGTATTTTATCCGTGGGACTGTTTACATCCATAACAGGAAGCATGATTAATTTAAGTAAAATAGTTGCACTGCAATCCTCCGAACTAGTTCTTGAATTTTCAAGGCATACGGAATATGCCAAAGATTTCGAGGAGTTTATGCAGCTTAAGGAAACAAGACCGGAAGGTAAGAATGACGGAAGTAAGATCTCATTTGAAAGTCTGGAGATACGAAATCTTCGGTTTAAGTATAAGGATTCAAAAGAATACATATTAAAGGGTATTAATATATCCTTGAAAAAGGGCATGTCTTATTCGTTAGTTGGTTTAAATGGCGCAGGTAAATCAACCTTAGTGAAAATTCTCGTGGGTTTATACCGTGAGTATGAGGGTGAGATATTTTTAAACGGTAAAGATTTAAAATTATATGATTCAGTCGATTTACGTTGTATATTCTCGGTTGTATCCCAGGATTTTGCGAAGTACTATATTACGTTTAAGGATAACATCACTCTGGGAGGACCGGACGGTAATTTGGATAAAGTCATGAGTCAGCTGGAATTGCAGGATTTGCTTCATAATCTCCCCATGAAAGAACATAGTTATCTTGGTAGAGTGTATGATGGCGGCATTGATGTCTCCGGAGGTGAATGGCAGCGGATTGCAATTGCCCGGGCATTGTATCAGGATTCCGCTTTTATGATTATGGACGAACCCACTGCAGCTTTAAGCCCAACTGCTGAAAGTACGATGTACAGCCGGTTTATGAACCTTGCAAAAGATAAGACACTGCTTATGATAAGCCATCGGCTGGGCTCTACAAAAATCGCTGATGAGATTATTGTACTGGACCAGGGGCGGATTCTGGAACAGGGGCCGCATGAAGAGCTGATGCAACATGGCAGTGTGTATGCACAATTATTTAGAAAGCAGAGTGAGATGTATGATAAAGCTTAAGAAAATGTCCGGTATTCAGATTCTGGCAAAATTAATTCAATATACCTGGCAGGCGAGTCCGGTTACTTTTATTTTGCTTATTCTTACTTCGGTAGTGATGAGCGGGCTTGGTTTTCTTGAAATCCTTACCATAGAGAGCTTGTTCGATGGTGCCATTGCTGTTGCAAATGGAGCAGCAGCCGCAGTTATGTATAAGTCCATATTGATGTTATTGATAATTTTGGCGGTAACTCCAGTTAGTGAATGGTTGGAGTATCTGGCGAGAGGTTACTTTTGGAGACGCGGAAGCGGCTATATGAAAGCTCAACATCATTTGCGTATTCATAAGATGAAGTCTATTGAATTCGAAGATTCAAATAACATGGATGAATTGCAAAAGGCAAGTCTGGGCGGTGAGGATGCTCCCACCGGACTTAGAGTAATTGTTCAGGTTTTATTCCTTTATTTGCCCTATATATTGATTTTGCTCGTATATCTTATCTCAATTAAACCTATACTGGCGGCTGCAATCGTATTAATTTTTATACCAACCTTATTATTGGAACGTATTCGGATGAGGCAGAATTTTAATTTTGAAGATAAAATCGCGAATCAAAGAAGAAAAACCAAGTATTTTGAAAGCTGTATTGTGTCAAAAGAATATTTTAAAGAAGCTTTACTAAATGGCTCTTTTCCATTCTTTTTTAGATTATTTAAAGAGTCAAATTCAGAATTTAGCAAGGCATTCATTGCCGTTAAAAAATGTATCTTTAAGACCTCGGTGTTAATGAAGCTGTTGCATGCAGCAGGTTTCTTGAGTGTACTTATTTTATTAGTGTATTTTGTATATGACGGAACCATCTCGATTGGTCTGTTTGCTGCTATATACTATTCAATCTCAAAAATTACTTCCATGCTTAAAAGAGCAATTGACGACTTAGGAGAGGCACTAGTTGGCATTTCCAATACCTCTTTTTTAGTGAGACTGCTTGAAGAGGAGGACGACCCCGGCAGGAAAGAGGACATTAGAAAAGATCAGGATATTCACTTGAAAGAGGTCTGCTTTACTTATCCCAAAACGAATAAGGAGACCCTTAAGAACATTAATCTTACCATCAATGCGGGTACTTCACTGGCTATTGTAGGAGAAAATGGTTCCGGGAAAAGTACTTTGACCAAGATCATTATGGGCTTATATGATCCAACCCGGGGAGTTGTTACGTATGGTAAAGAGCCTTTGAAGCAATATTCGGATTCTTCCAGATTCAGCAGAACCAGCGCGGTGTTTCAGGATTTTATAAAATATAAATTGCCGGCAGAAGATAATATTAAGATCAGCAAGCTCACATCAAAAGCAAGTATTAAAGATAGTCTGGAAAAAGCTGATGTAAGTTTCTCTGATTTGGGTATCCATTCCGATACGATTTTATCAAGAGAGTTTGGCGGGCAGGAGCTTTCAGGAGGGGAATGGCAGCGGATTGCAATAGCACGCGGACTCTACCGTCCCCACGATTTGATAGTTTTAGATGAGCCTACGGCAGCCATTGATCCTATGGAAGAAGCAAATGTTTTTGACTCTTTCAGAAGAATAAGTACAGGCAAAACCTGTATTTTTGTAACCCATCGTTTAGGTTCTACACAAATTGCTGATCGAATCATTGTTATGGATAAAGGAGAGGTGGCTGAGGAAGGAACACATAAAGAACTGATGGATTTGAAAGGAAAGTATTATCATTTGTTGAAATCTCAGGCTCAGTGGTATAAACGGTGATCAGGAAGTATTTTATTTTTACCAGAATTTCTTTTTTTACCAGATAGAGATTTACGCCATACATTTATTGAATTCCAGAACACATTTTTGATTGGAGGTAATTATTTATGATGAAACAAGCGGATCTTGATGACATTGAAATAGTTGCAGAAATGGCTTTTTTACTATGGCCGGATCATGATATTAGTGATTTGAAGTTTGAATTATGCAATTATATTAGTACAGAAAATGGAGCAGTATTTATTTATTTTTGTGAAACTGTACCCGTTGGCTTTGCCCAATGCAGTCTCAGAAAGGATTATGTTGAGGGGACACAAAGCAGTCCTGTCGGCTATTTGGAAGGTATTTTTGTAAAAGAAGATTACCGTAAGAGGGGGATAGGGAATAAACTTCTTATTCAATGCGAAGAGTGGGCAAAAAATAAGGGATGCAGCGAATTTGCAAGTGATTGCGAACTAAGTAATACGGAAAGTTTCAAGTTTCATTTAAGGCTTGGGTTTGAAGAAACAAATAGAATCATATGCTTTAAGAAAAATTTATGAAGAACTTTTTTTATGGAGAAAAGTTCATTCATGAAGTGAACTTCATTCAAGAAGAGGATTTTTTTTAAGACGGTGACTTCATTAAAGTAGAGAACTTCATTAAAGAAGAGAATTTCTTTTAAGAAGATACTTTGAAATGACCAGTCCAATTTAATTTACTATATTCATCTAATAGAAAAATCCTTTCGTTAACATTTAGTCATATAAAACAGGGGTTTAGAAAAATAACCTGGAGACTGATTAAAATATATGATAAAAATTTAAGATAAGTTATAAGAAAAAATACAAGGAAAATATAAGAAAACATAAGAAAGATACGATAAACACAAGACGTTAAGTGAGAAGGTAAATTCGTGATTTTCTGAAAAACTTGATTTTGCAAGACTAAAATCACGCTTTACCAGTTTACGAGTTACTTAAATAGCGTTATAATGCACTTATAGGAGTCTGTTTCCAT
>JAEZSL010000412.1 GCA_023443925.1 Bacillota bacterium
AATAATTTAGGATCGGTAATCTGGAAGAATACAACCGTATCTATTTTCATAGTAACATTATCCTTTGTTATAACCGGCTGAGGTGCAAAGTCCACAACCTGTTCTTTTAACAGAACTTTTCTGGCTACTTTATCAATAAAAGGAATTTTAATATGAATTCCTACATTCCAGGTAGCCTGATATCCTCCAAGGCGCTCCAGTACGTAGGAATGTGCCTGTGGTACGATCTTTATACAGGAAGCCAATATAACTAAAATAAGTACTGCAAAAACGATTAAAACTGTCTGCATCATAATATTATTTCCTCCTCTTCTTCTACTTCTACAATTAATTTAACACCTGAAACTTCTCTTATTATAACACGTTCTCCCGTTTCAATTATCTCCTGGCTGTCAAGTGCCCTGGCTGTCCATTCCAAGCCGCCTACCACCACCTGTCCGGTATTGTTAAAATTATCAATTCTCTCAATAACTTTACCATCTTTTCCAATCAGACTTTCATAGTTGGTCTTGACCCGCTGTTTATTAAAATATTTTTGCGCAATCGGTCTGGTAAAAAATAATAGTACGAACGAAACAACTAAAAATACAACCAATTCCAAAATAAAGTTGTCTGAAACTAAAGACAACAGGAAAGCAACTAAAGCTCCGCCGGCAAACCAGATGGTTGTCAGCCCAAGTGTTATGATTTCAATCACTAATAATACGGCTAACGTGATTAACCAATAAGTTGAATTCACTCTGAGTCCCCCTTTCCGTTTCATTACTGTTACTTTGATTTTACTTCATTACTATGGGATTTACAAGGCAATATTGCATATTTTCGCTTATTTTAACCATATTCTAATAATATTCAAATTATATACTCGATTTTTAAAAAATAATAACCAAATGGGATCCACCGGCAGCTCTATTTCTTTCTTCTCTGGCGGTACACTTCGTACATAAGGATTGCTGCCGCAATGGCTGCATTTAAGGATTCTACGCTGCCGGACATAGGGATTTTGATATATTCATCCGATATGGCCGCTATATCATCACTTAAGCCGTTGGCCTCATTCCCAATCAAAATTCCGCACTTATCCGGATAATCTATTTCATCATATGTCTTTACTGCATTTAAGTGGGCTGCATAGATAGAAATACCTTTTTGCTTCAACCAGGATAATGTTTCCTTAAAATCCTCCGTATAGATAAAAGGCATCCGGTATATAGCCCCCATGGTTGACCGTATTACTTTCGGGTTGTACATATCTACCGAAGTTTTGCTTAATATAACACCGGTAACTCCGGCACCTTCTGCTGTCCGTAAGATAGTACCGAGATTGCCGGGATCTCTGATGTCTTCCAGCAGCATTAAGCTGACCTCCGGTGCCCCCAAAATTTCATCAAGGCTGTAAACCGGTTTCCGGACAACCGCCATAATTCCCTGCGGAGTCAGGGTGTCCGAAGCTTCTTTTAACACGCCGTCCGATACAAGCTCATAAGAAAAACCTTTAAAATAATCTGTATCCACTGCCATTTTTTCTTCGTAAAAGCTCTCAGATACATATGCTTTAATTAAATAACCGCCGGCCTTTGATTCCTCAAACATCTTGATGCCTTCCGTTACAAATGCCCCCTGCTCGGTTCTGGCCCTGGCTTTCTTTTGCAGCTGTATTATATTTTTTATCTGTGGATTGGATGAACTGCTGATCATAATGCTCCCTTATCTTGTATCCTTTATTTTTGGCCGCCTGGTCTGTTAAAAATCTAAGATCAGATTTAAACAAAATATATGTTTTCCTGACTGCCGTTACTTTCCTGTCATATTGTACCTCATCTATTTAACACTTTCAAGGATAAATCCCAGGCGATTATAAGCCAATATCCCTGCCCTTTATAAGACAACAAAATCCCTGCTGATTAAAAAGCCGGGATTTTGTCCTTTATTCTTTATTGATAGTAATTTTTTAGAAAACCAACCCATTCCTCATAAATGGCCTTATCTGTTCTACCCAAAACCAGTTCATAGTCCTGGGTTTTGATTAATTGCATGACCTTATCCCATCCGTATTCTTTTTCCAGATACTCAATATAAGTATGTGAAAAGGTATAGCCGCCTATGGAAGAAAATTTCACAGGGTTATTTGTACTGTGGTCTTCATAGGAAGGAATATTCATATTATTAAGATAATCCCTGTAAAAGGGCTCTCCATTGGCCAGATATAATGCCATGCCTTCTGTCAGCCATAATTTTATATCCGGATTAATCAAACTGATATACGCGTGTACCATTTCAGCACACTAAAATAAAATATAATCATCATTAACATATTTTGTCAATCATTTTCGATAGCCTAAAAAAGCCTTAATATAGAACTAAGTTGTAATAAATTTAAGCTAGGAAGCCAGATCCCGGTTGCTGTAAACCATGCAGGATAGCATTATACATAGAATTATTATAAAGGCACCCATTAGTAACAGGTTTTTATTTACTTCCCCGGAACCTGCGAATATATCGGCGGCATTGGAATAGTAAAACGGAGTTATATATTTTAAATTTTCCATTTTCTCCGTTATTCTGCTGATTATATCCAGCATATATAGTACTAGTGTCAATCCTAGCCCGGTACCAAACTGATTCCGTTTGCAGAAGGAAGATACCGCAAAGCAGATACCGGCTACTTCCAGATGCATAAGATATTGTGCTGCTATAAAAACTGCCAACGGCTGCAGATCCACCTTTTCACCTATCATCATAAAGGAAAGTATGAATATAAGAAAATGTAACAGGTTAAACAAGGTAATGTATAGGGCAAGGGTTATAAGCTTGCTTGTAACAATGTGTATTCTGCCCAGGGGCAGCGTATGTAAAAACTCAGAAGTATGCAAAGCTTCCTCCTTGGAAAGGAGGGCGATTCCCAACAGCGCAGCATACATGGCTCCGCCAAGGGCATACATAGTGCCGATCTCAGCAGCAAAAAAACCATCCATGGTAGCTATGGACAGCTTATCCAGGCCAAAGGCCAGAGAAAACCCGCCCATATTCCCGAAACTATCAGCCATTTCCTTCATGGTATCCTTTACCGCTGGAAAGAGGAATATACATCCGCTGCATAAAGCCGCCACACTGATAAACCAGATAAGAAAACTTTTAAAATTGATTTTTAATTCATGTATGATTAAAGTCATTTTATTATTGCACCGCCACTAAAATAAATGCGAAAGCATCCATGAATGGCATTCCTTTCTTTTATACTATTTCTTCAATAAAACGAATTCTCTTACTCCCCGTAATAGTGCATAAACACTTCTTCCAGGGAAGCTTCTTCGATTAATAAATCTATAAGCTTTCTACCCTGCAGGGCTTTAAGAAGCTGGTTTATATCCCCGGGGTAATCAAATTCCAAAGAGTCCTTATTCATTTTCACATGCATCATACCTGGCAGATCAAGCTGGCTTAGTCCGCTTATCTTAACCTTTTTCGTATTGGTATGGGCCAGGTTTTCAATTGTATCGACACAAATGAGCCGTCCTTCTTTTATAATAGCCGCCTTGTTACAGTATTTTTTTACCTCCGGCAATACATGAGAAGATAGAAAGCAAGTAGCACCGGCCTGATTATATTCATTCATCAGTTGAAAAAACTCTGCCTGCATCAAAGGATCTAATCCCGAAGTCGGTTCGTCAAAGATAAAAAGTTCCGGTTTATGCTGCATGGCACATACAATACTGACTTTTTTCCGGTTGCCAAGGGAGAGTTCCTCAATCTTTTTACCTGTATCCACCTGCAGACGCTCGCATATTCTCTCAGCTTCCTTCCGGCAATCCATTTTTCTGGCATCAGCGGCTAATTTTATTACATCCGCTACTTTCATAGCCGGATAAAACATAGCCTCCGAAGGCATATAACCAACCTTTCTTAGAATCTCTTTGTTGTCTTTTTTTACATCCATATTCAGAATACTGGCACTGCCCTCCCGAAACCGGATAAGACCTAAAAGGCATCGGATGGTAGTGGATTTTCCAGCCCCGTTTGGTCCTAAAAATCCAAAAACATCACCCTTGCCGACGGAAAGTGAAACCTGGCTGATACCGCGGTTTTTTCCATAAGTTTTTGTAAGGCTTTCAAGTCTGATCACTTCTTCCATTCTCTTCACCATTCCTTTTTTTATATTCTCGCAACAAATTGTTTAATTCCCTGGAATCAATTGTCCTCTTTGTTTTATAAACCAAATATATACATAGATAAGAAAGTAACATAAAAACCATAAAATAAACAGTTACATCGGCTCTTCGCCCAAACCAGTTCAGGAAATAACTGACGGCGGTATAAATTCCCGTACACACCAGAATTCCCACTGCCTCTTTGCCCCTAAGCTTTTCTGCCTCGTCAAAATTGTGAAATAAAAGAACCTGGAGATAACAGATTATGTAGTTGGTTAAAATCATTTCTATCATGGTTAAAATCGAAACCTGGAACAATCCCTGCATAACCAGTACAAAACAGTGAAAAGTCAGGATACAGAAAAAGTACAAACAGGCCTTAAATTCTATACCAATTTCCTTTGTTATATAACTTTCAAATTTAGTTCGCTTACTCATCTCTCTCACCTCTTAACACACATTTTAATTCTTTTGCGTATCTCCTGGATATAATAACATGTTCTCCGTTAAGCAGTTTGGCATCGATACGGTTGCCGGCTTCACTGCGCAGCTCTTCAATCATATAAATGTTTATTACCATAGATTTCGAACACCTAAAAAAACCTTTATCCGAAAACTCCAGCTCTACCTTATTTAGAACATAAGGTATCTTATAAACATCTCCCATGGTATAAGCAAAAGTTTCTCTGTCGACACTCTCCACATAAAGAATATCTCTAACGGAAACCATACATTCCGCCTCTGCCTTAAAACCTGGAATCCGCTTTTCTTTTCCGCTGACACTCCGGATAATATCCTCGATCTTATCATTCATTTTCAGGTAACTAATGATGACTTCCTCTTCACCTTGTTCAATCTGATTAAGCGTTAGTTTCATTGATTTCACCTCTCTTATAGCAGTATACCTGTTTTTATTAATGCTGCAATATCTGAATGCACAAGTTACGTTAATCCGTACACAAGATACATAAAACCCTATTAGTCTGTACAGAACTATATAAACACAGATCTGAATGATTGGAAAGGCTTATTTATAATTTTACTCTAAGGATTTTTAGTCCTTCCGTTATGAAGTATTATTTTATGTAATAGATGATTTTAACCGATTCTAGCTATGAACTTTAAAGTAATACCGAATAGGAAATTACTACTAATTAGGAGCTGGAAATTGATTTTTTCGCTTTCGTCCTATATACTCAAATTACGACTAAATACTACAAATTATAGATGGGAGTAAGTTGAATTTTTTCAACATCCTGATTTTAGGTGCTTAAGCGCACAGATGGGAGTTAAGTTGAAATCCTTTCAACATCCTGATTATACGTGGGCCTAAGCGCACAGATGGGAGTTTATTATGAAAACGGAGATGGCAAAGGTTGCCGAACAACAACATTTAGCCTATGATTCGCATGAAAAGATTATGTGGGGAAATTATAAAGGCTATAAAATAGCAGTGATTGAAGATGCTGCTAATTGGAGTTACCATTTTAACGTTCCGCTTAACTCAATGGAGGATTTCGGCAGTTCTGGTCTGAATGACTTTATTCAGTTACTCTCAGATGAGAAAAAGCGGATAAAAAGTATCTACTATAAAGACTACGGACTTAAAATCGAGATGGCAATGTCCAGAAAAGCCA
The DNA here is from genome assembly GCA_023443925.1 of Bacillota bacterium. The sequence continues at coordinate 5,786 of JAEZSL010000412.1, forward strand.
AAAGTAATACTGAAAATCTGATTTCCCTTTTAGACAGGATAGTTGATTTTGCCCGGAATTATTCCTATGTCAGCTGCTGTGAGACCTGCGGTGACCAATCGGAATCTTCGGTATATGCAATAAACGGAAATACATTCTGCGGATGCAATGAATGTTACAATAATACAATTTCTAATTTGGAGGATATTAAGTCCGCTGCCAAAGACAAGAAAGGTAATTTAATTACCGGCATAGTTGGTGCACTTCTCGGTGCTCTGATTGGTGCGGCCCTATGGGTGGCAGTCTATGCCCTTGGTTATATAGCCGCCATTTGCGGCATTATACTGGCGGTATGTATTATTAAGGGGTATGAGCTGTTTGGAGGCAAACTAAATAAAGCAGGCATTGCCCTTACTGTAGTTTTAACTATTGCAATGGTTTATGTTTCTACCTATGCTGCATACGGTTATACTGTTTATGATACATTAAAGGAAACAGAAAACATTGATATCTTCGATGCCATCCGGTCAGTACGGTATTTCATTGAAGATTATCCGGATATCGCCTCTTCCTTTTATAAAGACCTGGTGATGGGGTATATTTTTACAGCCGTAGGAACCATCTCAACTTTTTATTCTGCTTATCAGCATGCCAGTGCAAAGTATTCAGCCAAAAAATTAGGTTAAGATAATTAAAAAAGACTTATATCAGCCAAAACTGATGTAAGTCTTTCTAATTTCAGGTATTATCTAACCTTTATAAACACAGCAACTTTTATAGCCTTTAGGCACTTTCATTCATCTTGCTTAGCTTCAATGCCTGGTCCGCTGCGATAAGGCTGTCGACAACCTCATCCATGTCACCGTCCAGAATACTGTCCAGCTGGTGAAGCGTCAGTTTTATTCTGTGGTCCGTAACTCGTCCCTGAGGGAAATTATAAGTACGAATCTTCTCGGAACGGTCTCCGGTACCAACCTGGCTTTTTCTGGCTTCCGCTTCCGCATTGTGAGCTTTCTCCAACTCCAATTCGTATAATTTGGATCTTAGTACCTTTAATGCTTTATCCCTGTTTTTTAACTGGGATTTTTCATCCTGGCAGGATATAACGATTCCGGTTGGGAGGTGGGTTAAGCGTACCGCTGAGTCGGTAGTATTAACACATTGTCCGCCGTTACCTGACGAGCGGAATACGTCGAACTTGCAATCATTTAAATCAAGTTCCACATCTACTTCTTCTGCCTCCGGCATGATAGCTACCGTGGAAGTGGATGTATGAATACGTCCTCCGGATTCGGTAACCGGGATACGTTGAACACGATGAACGCCGCTTTCGTATTTCATCTTGGAATATACGCCCTTACCATTAATCATAAAGACAACTTCCTTAAACCCGCCAAGACCGTTTTCATTCAGATTCATCATATCAATCTTCCAGCGTTGTCTTTCTGCATATTTGGTGTACATTCTGAATAATTCAGCTGCAAATAATGCGGCTTCGTCACCACCGGCACCGCCCCTTATTTCAACAATAACATTCTTTTCATCATTGGGGTCTTTGGGTAAAAGAAGGATCTTAAGCTCTTCTTCGATAACAGTTACCTTCTGCTTGCATTCGTTTAATTCTTCCTTGGCCAGTTCCCTCATTTCCTCATCGCTTTCTTCCTCCAGCATGGCAAGGCTGTCTTCGATGCGGGCTTTTGTTTCCTTATACTCTTTATATTTTTCTACAATATCCGTTAAATCATTTTGTTCCTTCATTAATTTACGGAATCTGTTCTGATCATTTACAACGCCGGGATCATTTAACTCTCCGATTAACTCTTCAAAACGTATTAAAAGATCCTCTAATTTATCAAACATGTTTCGTCCTCCATTCAAATATCAAATACTGTTTATCATCTTATTAATGCATCAACGATACACAGCTAAGTGAAGGCCACCTCTTCTTTTTCATACCGGCCGCTTACTACGCGGTTTAGGCCTGCCAGGTCGTTAATTATTTTAATTTCCATAAATCCCGCCTCCCGTAACAATTCACTGACAGCATCACCTTGATTGTAACCAATTTCAAAAAACACATAACCTTCCGGTTTTAAAAACCTGCTTATTCCATTTAATATAGTACGGTAAAAATACAACCCATCCTCACTGCCGTCCAGAGCAAGGACCGGCTCGTGATCCTTTACTTCCTCCATTAATTCACCGATATCCTTAGAAGGTATATAGGGGGGATTCGATATTATTATATCATACTTTCCCGTAAGTTGTGAATACATATCACTCTCAATAAAGGTAACCTCGGCCTCCAGCAGTCTGGCATTTTCTCTGGCAACGGACAAAGCTTTTGGAGAGATATCCACGCCTGTTCCGCTTTTTATCCTGCCCAGTTTAGACAGACTGATTATAATGCAGCCGGAGCCGGTACACAGATCCAGTACCTCTTTTCCTTCTGCTGCCTTTAATGATTCTTCCACCAATATCTCCGTATCCTGCCTGGGTATGAGCACGTCTTCTGTGACCTTAAACGTTAGTCCCATAAATTCCTGTTCTCCGGTAAGATGCTGTAAAGGTATATGACTGCCTCTTTTATGGATTAATGCCAGATACTCCTGATATTGTTCTTCCGTTATTACCTGTTTTGAATGCAGTATAAACTGGGTGCGATTCAGCAAAAAGCAATGGGATAATAAAAACCAGGCATCCAGATCCGAGTCTGCAATTCCTTTTTCCTTCAGATAAGCTTTCCCTTTATGCAAGGCATCCTCTAACGTAATCATAAATAAATTATTCCTTCTCTTTCCCATTATCAACCAGATAACGGTCCAGAGCTCTTAAGATTTCATCCTCTTCCTCATATGCAGGATGAGTCGGAGCTTTAACTGCCTTGAAGGAATCTGCTGTTTTCGCAGCAGCGGTTTCTGCTGCGGCTGTATTTGCTGCCGTTGAGGTCTCTAAAATTGATTCATCCGCTAATGCAAGGGAACTTTCAGAAAGTTCAGGTTTGCCGTCCGTCCGGTTTTTATTATTTTTTCTGCTGCCATCCTTATCGTTCTTAGCCGCAGCGGCTTGACCATTAACCTTCCGGCTGCCGGTCTGTTTATTATTTATATTATTGTGTACTGCCTTTGTATGATTAACATTTGAACTGCCGCTTGTTTTATTATTCTTATTTTTATTGTTGTTATTCTGTTTTTGCACAGAGTTTTTTTTGCCGCTTTTGTTATTCTTCGCTTTGCCGCTTATGTTCGCCTGTTCCGGCTCCAAAAATTCTCTCCAGTCAAATACTGCATCAACAGACTGAATTGCTACTTCGATCATGGTTTCATCCGGTTCTCTGGTAGTAAGTCCCTGCAGCCATAAGCCCGGCTTACTTAGGATATTTACAATTTTGGATTCACTTCTGCCCGCCAGACGGATGAATTCATAGGATACACCTGCAATAACCGGTATCAGCAGAATTCGTATTAAATAGCGCAACCAGGACTGGTCCACCCGGATAAAAATAAAAAAGATTATACTGACAAACATAACAATGAACATAAAGCTGGTACCGCATCTTTTGTGCTGCTTCGACTGCCATTTTACATTTTCAACCGTCAGTTCAAAGCCCTGTTCCAGGCAGTTAATGGTTTTATGTTCCGCACCGTGATACATAAACATGCGCTTGATGTCCTTCATCTGGGAGATTGCCGCTATATAGGAAATAAAAATAAGGATACGGATAATTCCTTCCACTACCGCTAAAAGGGGCTCCGACTTAATCTGTTCTCCCAGTAAGTTTGCCGCAAAGGCCGGCAGTACAATAAAGATTCCCACCGCTAATAATATAGCGATGAAAAAGGTTATGCCCATTATAACATTCTCTGCCTTGTCTTTGAATAACTTTGAGAGTGCCTTATCTACTTTACTTGGTTTTACTTCTTCCTCTTCTTCGAAAAAGCTGGCGGAAAAAGTCAAAGTTCTGGTTCCAATTATCATGGATTCAGCAAAAGCAAGGACTCCACGGAAAACCGGGAGTTTAAATATCTTATACTTTTCTGCCGCACTGACAAATGTGTTCTTTTCTATTACAATCTCATTATTGGGTTTTCTTACAGCGATGGCATACTGATCTTTATTTTTCATCATTACGCCTTCAATAACAGCCTGTCCACCAATTCCTGATGGTTTCATGCATCCCACATCCCTTCTCACCTTCTGCAGCTAAACAGTCGCAGATTAATAGCGAATTGCTTATGATTCCTCATAACAACAGCTCTTTTCGGTCAAATATATACTACTAATTATCCAGCATTCTATCGTCTGTGCCGGATCTTGCTTTTCACATATAACTAACAAAGGCTTCTCAATCCGGATAAACTTTTAAAATCCTATGTTTATTTCATTTGGTATTTACAATTATACATTGTGGTACTCTCTAACCGGCAGTATTATAATTTAAAAATAGGCTGAGATTATGAAACCTCAACCTGATTTTTAACATCTGATATGTTACCGTCTTCTATTGTTCCGTACTAAGGCCATATCTACGATTGAACT
>JAEZSL010000421.1 GCA_023443925.1 Bacillota bacterium
TCCTGTTTAAAGCGGAACATACTTTCCTCGGTCCAAGGGCCCCAGCCCCAATGTCCCTGATCGTTGGCAGTACTGGTAATACTTCCGCCATACTGGCCAAGTGACATAATATCCGGTTCCACCATGACATCTTCCGAAACAGGAATTCGGTCTTCCAGTTTCGGCAGGGTACCTGCGGTTACCTGTTCAGCAAGCATGGGAGCTTCTTTCTCTGCCGCATCCACAGAAGCGGTTGCTCCTCCTTCGTCGGTGCTTTCTGTGGCAACACCTGCAGAAGAGGATGGGTTATCTTTGCCTTCTGATGAAGATTTGCCGCAGCCTGAAAACATTCCTGCAATAAGAACTACTGTTAATATAAGAGCTACTGTTTTTTTCATTCTTCTCCTCCTTATAATATGTACCCATGCCGCATATCTTAATGCACCAGGGTATGAGCTTCATAAAACAGAATCTATATGCTTTTAGAATCCTTATATACTTTTTTACTGACACCCCTATAAGGAATTTCTAAATATAGATTACAATTTTTGTATATTATAACCATTGTTTCCGTTTTATGGCACATCATTTTGTGCTTATTGCTCAATTTGTATCGTCATGATAACAAATATAAGGAGTAAAGTAAATGTGTAAAAAGATTTTAAATATATACTTTTGTTCCAGGATAAATAAAAGTGGAAGAAGGGTCAATTTTAAGGCGATAAGAAGATAAACCCGCTGTTTACAGTAGAAACACCCGGTCTTAGAAATTTAGATATAGAATGAAAATTTTATTTTATATGTTTTTGTACCATCAATTTTTGGTTGATGATTTTTTTATATATAATATCAGAGCGTTCTTAGTACCGTTGAGCTTTCTACCTTTATGCTGTTATTCGTTTTTCTTTAGTTCAGTATGACTGGCTATTGTATGGCTGGCTATTTTTTACTTCAAAACTGAATATCCTATATTTATATTTCATAATCTAATGTAGATTCTTATTTATATTTACCAAATCTAATGTAGATCCATATTTATATTCTACATCTAATGGAAGATCATTATTATATTCCAAATCTAATGGAAATTCTTATTTATCTTCCACATCTAATGTAATTTCATATTTATATGTATAGCCGCTATAAAAGCTATATTTAAATCCATATCAGTATTCAAATTATATTTCTTCGGATTAGCAAATATTATATTTATTATATTTATTATGTTAAAAATATTATCACAGTATTAATCTTTTGTAAAGTATTTAATTATTAATGTTATTTTTACTATAATAATTAATAAATTTCACAAATATAATATTTCATCTGGTAAATCCAGCCTTCTTGTTTTAGCTATATTATACAATATATTGATTTATGACATTTATTTATTATCATAACAATCTATTATATTTATTATGTTTTTACATTATAATTTATATAAACAGATTAACCAGCATTTCAACACATTTAGAGTCTGGCAAGTCAGATTCTATCGCTGATACAATGTTAAAGATAGAGCGACTCTCCAGCACCTTAAGTGCGACATGCGCATCCTGCTTTGAAGGCTTTTAATACATAAATAAGTTCGGAGAATTTCTCAAATAAAACAAAAAAGCTTTGACAGCTATTTCCTTATCAAAGCTCTTTTAATATTTTATTTAAATAAATCACCTGTTAAAAACAGTTATTATTTTGTACTTACGAGAGCAGCCGGCACAATAAAATCCTTCTCCGTATCTGTTCCGTTTACCTGAGACAACAGCAGTTTTACGATTTTTTCTCCCATATCAAGTTCATTTTGCTTCATATAGGTAATCGGCAGCCCCACCGGCCCGTCAACGCAGCAGATGACAACTTCCCCCTTACCGCTATCCTGTATATTCTCCAAGGCTTCCATAACAGCAGGTACGAGACTGTATTCCGCGCAAATAATCCCATCCACTTTTCCTTGATATTCCTTCAGATATCCGGTTGCTTTTTTAATATTCTCTCTGCTTGCCGTATGTTCATATATATTCTGGTCAAAGGTTAATTCACATTCCGGAAGCACCTCCAGAGAATATTCTGCGGCAGCTTCATAAAATCCGTTTTTTCTTTCCTGAAGTGATGAAGTTCCTACTATCTCTGAAGTAGCAAACCCTATTCTTTTGCAGCCGCATTCCCATAGATATTTTACCAGGGCTTTAATTGCCTGTTTATTATCCGTCCTGACAGATGGCACCGAAATACCCTCCAGCTTTTTATCAATCACCACCACCGGAAAGCCTTCCAGAATCAGCTTTAAGATTTTAGGGTTGTAATAAACTCCGTGACACGGCATTACAATCAAGCCTGCTATATCAGAATCCATAAGGAAATTGATCTCTTCCGTTTCCTTTTCCCTGCTGTAATAGGAAAAGCGGGTCACCGTCTTATAACCCTCTGCTTCCAGAGTACGGTCGATTTTATATAACAGGTCAAGACCAAAGGAACTGGATACATGCTCCATCACAAGGCCAATTTTCCGGGCAGGCAGGTGCTCTATCTCAGTATCCACTTCTTCCACAATACCTGTATTACGTCCTTTCACATATGTACCGACACCGGGTATCCGCTGCACCAGACCTTCTTCCTTAAGCATCCCAAGTGCTTTCTTAACCGTAATCATACTAACCCCGAATTTACTTTTCAGTTCTTCTTCCGGCGGTATTTTAGTCCCTTCCGCATAGACTCCCTGATTAATCTTCTTTTTCAGGTCGTCATAAATATTCATATATAGGAAATTGTCTCTCATTAAGATAATACCTCATTTATAATATTTAATATACATTATAATACTATTATACATGAAGCCAGG
>JAEZSL010000009.1 GCA_023443925.1 Bacillota bacterium
AATAAGTGGAGATAATCTGCACGTAAAGGCATAATAGGTGTTAATAATTTTACTGTAGGTTAAATGTATGAGCTATGTAATTAGTAAATATGAAGAGGAGCCATCAAAAATGTGCAGATACGTTCATGCTAACATTATTGCTAAAAATGCAAGTAAGCTAATCAATTTTTATACGGCGATTATAAACGCCAAGGTCCTGTTAAGGGTTTGAGCAGGGAGCTAACTGGTCCAGTAATCTGGGCAGCCCACACCTCCAGGTAAAAGGTGATTTTGATACTCTGTTCCTGCAGGGTAATACAACGTTGTATGTTACATGGCGCTACAGATTGCACTGAGCCGTATAATTGGGACAGGTTTGGCACAAGGGATGTGGGGTGGAAGACAACCTATGAAGTTCCAGCAACGACAGAACGGAAGGTTACTGCTCTTAAGACTTTATTAGATAGGAAGACTTAATAAAGGGACTGCTTGCAGTAAACAGTCCCCTTATTACACAATTATTTTATCTGGTGTCTACAGCATAAAAGTTTATTAAGGCATCTCTATCTGTTGGGATTACATACATGGTATAATTGCCAGCGGGAAGATCACCTGCGTTTAATGTGGTATCTCCCTCACCTTCATAATAGTATACTATTTCTGGATTAGGAGCTGCTCTATATATCATATATCTGCAAAAAACTGGATATACATAATTAACAGCAAACGTTATATGGCCACCCGTGTTAACATGCCAATATGTATTATTTTCATTATTTTCGATAGCTCCTGAATGATTTTTTTCAATTAAATATGGGCTACTATCAAAGCCGAATGATTTGAATCCACCATCGGGATCCACATAAACCCAATCTGGATAACCTGCAGCCGATGCTGTTATAGGTGCCGCAAATAATACTGAAGCTAAAACAAGTGTGAACACCCTTTTTAATATTTTTTTCAAAATAAATAACCACCTTTCCACATAGTTGTTATTAATAAGTTACATTTCCCTATTTTTATATTAAAGCATCTCCATCCGGATTTAAATTTAGAGAATACTATTAATATCTGTTTATGTTAAATGATTATTAGATTAAATAAAGTCTAACATTATTTCCAAATATTATCAATATTATTTGCGTATTCTACATGTTTTTTGCATATTCTACATAAAATAAACATAATTATTGATAATATAAGTTTTTCTGTATTGCCAGTGTGACCTGGTGGGGTAATAAGCTCATCAGTATGGAAACAATCGTGGAATTCGAAAGCTGGTACAAAGAAATACTCCACCAGGCGAAGGAGGATTACGAATAAATCCTGCCAAATAAGTATTAAAAGAAGGGTACAATCCGTACTTACGAATGGAAAAGTATATGTCAAACATCTACGGTTTCTGCACAATTACAGAATTACCACAACCAATAATGAAGCCGTAAGACTTCTAAGAGGCTATAAACGAAAACAGGTGCAGGCCATGTCATTCCGGTGTCAAGCGATTATCGATTATCTCTGTCACATGAGCATGCTGATTATGATGCACAGAAATGAAGAACAGAATGTATTCGATAGAGTTTCCAGAACCTTTGGATAATATAAAACCGATGGCTTTGATTGAAATCAGTCTACACCATCGGCTTTTTTAGTTCAAGGTTACCTCTTAATAGTATTAGGGCGAGCACGGGGCTGTATTTTGGTGAAATACGGAGAGTACAGCAAAATTATTATACATGACTTAAAAAAATAGTACAATAAAAATAGAGTAATGAAACTAGTTTCTTCTTATTTAATGCATATTAATATTTATGCATTAAAAATCCCTGTACCAAGACTGATACAGGGGGTGAATTTAAAATCAATTGAACTAAAAATTTAAAATCACTTAAATCATCAATTTTACTATAAGCTCCCGACGAGACTTGAACTCGAGACCTTTACCTTACCAAGGTAACGCTCTACCGACTGAGCTACGGGGGCGGTTGTACTTTAATATAATTCTTTTAATACTTTATTTAACTTAAGTTTAATTCGCTGCAGGGCATTGTCAATTGACTTAGGTTCCTTCTTAAGTTTATCAGCTATCTGCAGATAGTTGAAGTCAAATAAATACAAATCCAGAACATCTTTTTCGAATTGGCTTAAGTGCCTTACGAGTTCATATTCTAACATATTAGTACTCTCTTTGTCAATAACTAATTCTTCAGGATTTGAAATTTTATTTTCATACATTAAATCCACAAGGGATTCTTTGTCTTCTAAGTCAGTATTTTCGCCATATGCAGGGGCATATAGGGATACATAGGTATTTAACGGAAGATTCTTTTTTCGGTTGGAAGCCTTTATGGCGCTGTATATTTGTCTGGAAATACATAAATCTGCAAAGTTATGAAAGGAATTGTCTTTATCCGGATTATAATCACGGATGGCTTTGTAAAGACCAATCATACCTTCCTGTATTAAATCATCTTTATCGCCGCCGATTAAGTAGAGAGCTTTGGCTTTTTTCCTTACCAGATTTTTATAGCGGTTAAGCATATAATCCATGGCATCCGGATCGTTGTCACGTATTAAGGCTATTATATCTTCATCGGATAAAGCATCCATTTTTTCTTCCAGCATTGTATCCCACCTCTCAATTATTTATTGCAGCATTCTAAATTAGTTTTTTAATAAGGGCAACTTAAAGGTCAGGATGCCATATTCGCCCAGAATGTCTGTGACAAAGCGTTTTATTTGTAGAAGATTTTATGTTCAATGCTTGAAGCCCCAGTCAATTAACATGAACAGATACCAAATATGGATAAGGAAGCGTTAAATTTAAACCGCAGAAAGCCAGGAACAGCAGCTAAATGTCGGGTAATTATTTTTTCTTATGTTATTTATGGTACGTTTATTCTTTTAAATTCAATTAAATACAGTTTAGCATAGGAATCTATGATTTTCAATAAAGATACCCGATTTTCGATAAAATACCATTAAATTTACTACAGAAGGATTGAATTTTCCTTAATTTTTTCTATAAGAATTAAAGTAGAAATTTATAAGAATACCAAATCTACAATATCTGCAAATTTATTTAATTGTACTTAATTTGGTAAATGGTATTTAAGTATATTAAGATAAATATATTAAAATTAAATTATAATTGATTTTATTCGTAAATAATGTACAATTAACTTATAAAAAAATAAAAAATATTGCTAAAAAAGCCGATGGTCATTTGGGCTGTCTATATAATTATCAGTTAATAATTTGTAAATAAAATTAAACTATTTATAAAAATTTACAAATAAACAGGAGAATCTAATGCAGGTATTAAGGTCAAGGATTTATCCACTCTATTGAATTTGTCGCCATCCACAGTATCTTTAGTAATTAATAATAAACCTGGTATCTGTGAAGTAACACGAAACAGGGTGAATCCGGTAAACAGGGTGAATTCGGTAAACAGGGAGTTAAGCTACAGGGTTCCGGAAGACATCTCTATTGTTGTATTTGGCAACATGACATGTGAAACATATTGATTCGCCCGGAAGATAAGGCGCTCTCGTTATTTATGTTAAAGGAGTAAGGTTCAATGAAGTTTTTGAAGAAAATGAAGATAAAGGATCAGATCCTGCTGGCGATGATAACAGGAACCTTGTTGTCCTGTTCGATACTCGGTGTGACAATTTATAATTTTTCCAAAGTAACCATTGAAAACAATTACAAAAACTCCCACACCTATAATCTCCAGGTGTCAAGCAATATTATTGATATTCAGCTTAAAAATATCATTGAGCTGGGAAGAAGCGTACTGACCAATGATTCCTTTAAGAAAGCCTTGACCAGTGAGGAGAATAAGAAGAACAGCAGGTATTTCTCCAGTATTAACAGCCTGACCATAAACCGTACCATAAGTGAGATCGTTTCCCGTGACGCATTAATTGATGGTATCTCCATTGTAAATGAATACGGCAATGTTTTATTTTACTCGAAACCGAGTATTCCAATTGGCTACTACCGTTATTATTATTCGAAAGGTGATTTCCTGGAGGAGGACTGGGTCGATAAGGCCAGAAAGGCGAAGGGAAAAGAAGTCTTTTACGGATATAACGTGCTGATACCGGATCAGGAGAAAGATACGATTTCCTATGTGAAGAATCTCATTAACCCAAGAAACAGGCAGTCCATGGGGTTTATGGTGGTTAACATCAGCAAAAAGCTTTTGGACGAAGCTTTTGGAACATTAAAGGAAGGGTATAGCACGAACCGGTATATGATAATTGATGAGGACAGTATTTATCCAAGTGTTTATTTTAACGGGGATCAGTCCGCCAAGAACGTGATTCTGAAAGACTATATAAATAACAATACAAAAGGCAGGTACCTGTTCAGCAGTTATCTAAATGTTTCTACCGGCTGGATGGCAGTCAATGTAATAGAAAAAGGAGAACTGAAACATGTTAGTGCTTATATCGGAGGTATTACATTAATTGCTGTTATTATACTGATACTTTTAAGTATTTATATATCCAGGATTATTTCCAATCAGATCAGCAAACCTCTTAGTACTCTGGAGAAAACCATCGAATCGGTAGGTGAGGGCAGCCGTCATATTGAAGACGAATTTGACAACAGTGAAATCGGCGAAATCGGTAATAAATTCAAGGAGATGGTCAACAATAATCTGGAACTCCGGGAACGGCTTTTAAATGCCCAGTTAAATGAAAGGGAAGCGGAACTTTTGCTGCTTCAGGCCCAGATCAATCCCCACTTTTTATACAATACCCTGGATTCCCTGTATTTTATGGCAATTATCAAACAGGATGATGATATTGCCAGGATGGTGCTTGCCCTTTCCAATACTTTTAAGTTGAGCCTTAATAAAGGGGATAAGTTCATAACGGTACGGGATGAACTCAACCGGATTAAGGAATATATGACAATACAGAATATGCGGTATAACAACCGGTTTGATCTGATTCTTGATCTGGAGGAAATAGAAGATTATAAAATCATAACCTTTATCCTGCAGCCCTTCGTGGAAAATGCCATGTATCACGGGCTGGAAGCCAAAATCGGCAAGGGGTATATAAAGATAGAAGGACATCAAAAAGACGGTAATTTATATTTTACTATAAAAGATAACGGCATCGGCATTGCGGATCTTTCTATTCTGGATACCGGATATGGGGTTAAGAATGTAAAGGAGAGGATCAAATTGTTTTATGGTGATGACTATGGAGTTTCTTTTGCAAGTGAACCAGATGTTGGTACAACGGTAACCATAGTTGTACAAGCTAAAAGTTAGGGGGTAAATGCTATGTATAAGCTGGTAGTAATCGATGATGAATTTATTGTGGTAGAAGGCATTAAAGCCATGATCGCCAGAATGAAATTGGACTTTGAAGTGGTGGGGTTTGCTTATGACGGTATTGCGGCGTTAGAAGTAGTACGAAATACCAGGCCGGACATTGTGATTACGGATATCCGTATTCCCGGTCTTGACGGCCTGTCCCTGATTGAGGAGGCAAAAGATTTCCTGCCTGACACAGCCTTTGTAGTAATCAGCGGCTACAACGAATTTGAATATGCCAGAAGGGCAATAACACTTGGTGTGAAAGGCTATATTGATAAGCCCATTACCATGGAAAAGTTATCACAAGTTCTCACGACCATAGAAAAAGAGTTTGAAAACCAGGAACAGGCTCATATTGAAAACCAGGATAAAGATGCCGGAAAGCAGGCCTTAAATGCCCATATAGACCTGTTAATCCATAGTATTATCAGGGAAGAAGCAGATGCCGTCAGAGAACAGGCAGAAAACATGATTTCTGATATCAGAAACCAGAAGAATACCATAGAGGAATATAAAAATGAATGTTTTAAAATCCTATGTGTTACACTGGGCGTGTTCTCGGAACAAAAAAAGCAGTATGAACGGGAGAATCTGGTTTTTTATAAAGATATTGAAGTACTGGAAAGTTACGAGGAAGTCGACCATTATGTCAGGGAGATTATCGATCGAATCGCGGAAAGAATAAAAGCAGGCAAATCCGGCAGCAGCCACAGGATCATTATTCAATTACTGGACTATATTAAGCTTCACTATAACAAAGACATCGGACTCAATGAACTTGCCGATATGGTAGGCATGAATCCGGCTTATTTAAGTGTTTTATTTAAGGACGAAGTCGGAATGTCCTATATCAAATATCTGACCCAGTTACGTTTAAATCACGCCAAGGACCTGCTGTTAAAAGGTTATAAGGTCATAGAGGTAAGTGAGCTGGTGGGGTATAATGACTACCACTATTTCTGCAGTATTTTTAAGAAAAACATAGGTCAGAAGCCCAATGAATTCAAGGGATGTGTAAGAAAAAAATAAAAAATTTAATAGGCTCAAGGGGAAAATCTAAAAAAATTATACAATTTACAAGAAATCATAGACTAAAAAATAAACAATACGTGTGATATTGTATAGGTATAGAAGAAATTCCGGAAAATTCTATAACGAATAAACAAAAATTTTGTAGAAGGATTTTACACACAGGGGGTCCAAAAATGAAAAAGCGTATATTATCGATTTTAATGATTGTTACCTTGATTGCGGTAATGCTTTCAGGATGTGGCAAAAAAACAGAGAATACTACAAGTGATGCAAACACGGGAACGGATTCAAAGACAACCGATGCGGCAGCAACCGATGCAGGCAGTACAGCAGCCGGTGATGACAAACAGATTTCTAAAAAAATTAAAATTTTATCTATTTGGGCGGAAGATAAAGATAATGGTAAATTAATTACAGATTTAACGAAACGATACATTGCAGAAGTAAATCCGAATTTTGAATATGAGTTTGAATTGGTTTCTTCTGACAGTTTAAAACAAAAAGTAGCAACGCTGGTTGCCTCGGATGATTTACCGGATGTATTTGTTTATGAATCAGGTAAGCCGATTGTTGAACTTATTGAAGGAGATAAATTATTAAATGTGAGTAAAGCTCTTCAGGATTTAGGCGTAGAGGATATGTTAGATGAAGGTGCCGTATCTTTACTTAAAACATTATCGGGAACGGAGGATTTATATGATTTGCCTCTTGGCATGAATGTAGAAGGTTTCTGGTATAACAAGGCTCTTTTTGAACAAGCAGGTGTTGAAGTTCCGGCTACCTGGGATGATTTTGAAGCAGCCTGTGCTAAATTACAGGCAGCGGGAATTCAGCCTTTAACAGCCGGTGGTGCCGACAGATGGCCTCTTACCCGTTTAATCAATGCCTATGTTATGAGAAGTATGGGTGTTGATGCCATGAAAAAAGCAGCTGACGGAGAAGCGAAATACATAGATCCGGGTTATGTGGCAGCAGCTCAGAAACTTCAGGATCTTGCTGAAAAAGGATATTTCGGTGAAGGGATAACAACGGTAGACCAAAATACCGCAGGTAATATGTTATTATCCGGAAAAGCAGCTATGTTCTACAACGGAAGCTGGTTTACCGAAGCGCTTACTGCAGATACAAATCCTGCCGGTGAAGACGGAATCGGCTTCTTTAATATTCCGGTAGTTGACGAAACAAAAGGCAGTATTACAGAGTACTCCATGAACTGCGGTAATATTCTTGCATTGGATAAGAATAAATACGATGAAGGAACGGCAGGCTGGTTAAAATACATGGTTGAAAACCTTGGTAATGAAGCTATGACTCAATTTGGTGCAGTGAAAGGTTATAAATATGATGTAGCCGGTGAACTTGGTCCATATTCTAAGATCGTTGCCGATGAATTAGGTAAAGTCACAAAAGCGAGCACATGGTTTGAAGCTGCTATGAATAGTGAAACCTCTACGGTAGCAGGTGATTATGTACAGACCTTGATTAACGGAGATGTTTCCGCAGAGGATTATATGCAGGCTATTCAGGATGCCTATGACGGAAGCCAAAATTAATATTAATTAATAGTGAAGGAGCAATAGATAAATTTCTACCCTATTGCTCCTGTTTTTAAGAAAAAGAAAATCAGATCAGAACATGATTGAAAAGAAAAGTGGGTAGATAAATGAAAAGAGTTTTAGGAAACAAAAAAGCAATTTTGTTATTTGTCGGACCGGCATTATTATTATATTCCGTAATCGTTATACTGCCGGTTATATGGTCTTTGTATTATTCCTTCTTTACCGGTACACCGGGATTGAAATGGGAATTTGCCGGGTTGAAAAATTTTGCGAGATTATTTACGGACAAAAATTTTGCGCAGGCATTAATCGTCAATCTAAAGTACATAGCCATCGTTATGGCGGGTCAGGTTGGTTTGGGTTTAGCGCTGGCATTATTTTTCCGTTTCTGGTTGAAAAACTTCAAAAATGTCGTGCGTACTCTGGTATTTTTCCCGGTGGTACTTCCTACCGTAGCAGTAGGACAGTTATTTGTTAAAATATATGAAATTCAACCTAATTATGGTTTGTTAAACAGTATATTAGCCAATATAGGACTGAAAGAATTGGTGCAGCCCTGGATCGGTCAGGCATCAACGGCACTGGGAGCCTTAAGTGCAATGGATATCTGGGTCGCCATGGGATTTTATTCCGTTATTTTTTACGGAGCGCTTCTTGATATTCCCGGTGAAATTATAGAAGCGGCAAAGATTGACGGATGCAATGCCATTAACCTGTTTAAGAGGATTCTGGCACCATTGCTTCGTCCCATTATTCTTACCAGTTTAGTGTTTAGTTTTACCGGAACGGTTAAGATGTTTGAATCAGCGCTGGCACTTACTAAGGGCGGCCCCGGTAATGCAACAAAATCCTTATCCATGTATATGTACAATGTTTCCTTTACCTATGGTAAAGTCGGATACGGCAGTGTCATTGCTGTATTTATTTTCTTATTATGCATTCTGGGTTCCGGAATTATAAACAGATTTGATAAGAAAGATTAAGAAGGAGCGGCTTAGAATGAAAAAAGGTAAATTTAATATAAAGTCCATACTGATTTCGATTTTTACGATCGTATTAGTTGTAATAGAAATCTATCCTATATTTTGGATGCTTACGGCTTCTCTTAAGCAACCCTCAGAGTTTGTAAGCAAACCTGCTTACGCATTAAATGCCGGTTTTTACATACAAAACTATATTGATGCCTGGACCAGGGGAAATATGGCAGTATTCTTTAAAAACAGTTTGATTAATACGCTTGCGGCATTAGTTTTCATCGTGATATTTTCTGTTACGGTTGGATTTGCAGTAACTAAGATGGATTGGAAATACAAAGATAAAGTGGCTAAATTTTTTGGTGTGGGTATCATGGTGCCAATTGCAACGGCCTTAATACCATTATTCCAAATGTATAATAAATTGAATTTAATCAATACCAGAACCGGATTGATACTAGCTTATATTGCTTTTGGTTTATCACTGTCCATTTACCTGGTAACCGGTTTTTTAAGGGCACTGCCGGATGAAATTTTAGAGGCTGCGGTGGTAGACGGCTGCGGTATCTATAAATTAATGTGGAATGTGGTGGTTCCATTAATGAAAAATGCGATTGTTACGGTTTTGGTACTGCAATTCTTCTTTAAATGGAATGATTTATTATTTTCCATGACTTTTATAAATGATACGAAATTAAAAACCATACAAACCGGTTTGTTATATTTCCAGGATGAATTCGGTTCTAAGAACTGGGGAGCTATATTTGCTTCCGTATCCATGAGTGTAATACCGATGCTGATTTTATATATGATTTTAAATAAAGCCGTAATTGAAGGAATGACAGCAGGAGCAGTTAAAGGCTAGATTATGAGGTGCAATCATGAAAGATGATAAAGGGGATATTAAGAAATTTATATTAAATAATATCCAGACAGTATTAAAGGAACCGGTAAGCTTTATACATTACCCTTTTGTAGACCCGGGTTCGGTATATGACGGTAACGTATGGGATTGGGATACTTATTGGTCGGTATATGGATTGCTGAATCTTATCGATGGGGATACCGATCCTGCCCTGAGGGAAAAAATAATCAGACATGCAAAGGGTAATATTTATAATTTTTTAGATCATCAGCTGGAAGATGGTTACATTCCCATGATGATAGAAGTTGGAAAATGGAAGGAACCTTACTTAAATATGAAACACAAAGAAGGGGTTCTTATGAATATGCATAAACCTTTCCTTTGCAATCAGATCTGCTTAATCAGTGATTATATTAAGGATTATGACTGGATAAAAAGTAGTTTAAATAAATTAGAGAAATATTTTGAATGTTATTACAAACATTACTTCTTCCGGGACTGCGGACTCTTCGTATGGTGTGATGATATTATGATTGGCATGGATAATGACCCCGCTTCTTTTGGGAGACCTAAGTTTTCAACAGCCAATATATTTTTAAATAGTTTTATGGTTACGGAATTGAAAGCAATGGCAAAGCTTCTGCACTGTCTCAATGAAAATACAGAAAAAGAAAAGGACTATCTGCAAAAATCTGAAAGCTTAATTAAGTCTATCCAGGAAGAATGCTGGGATAAACGGGATCAATTCTTTTATTCGGTTGATGTGGATATAAAATTAAGAAAATTTGACTGGTTTCATGAGGGGTTAGGTGTTTTTTGGAAGAGCCTTCCGATAAAAATACGTGTCTGGTCCGGCTTTCTTCCCATGTGGGCAGGTTTTGCCACCAAAGAACAGGCTGCCTCCCTGGTGAAACATATATTTGATGAAGCCACCGTTTCCAGTGATTATGGAGTTACCACCCTGGCAAAGGATGAAAAGATGTTTGATTTATCGGTCTCGAATAATCCGTCTAATTGGCTGGGACCTGTTTGGGTAGTGGCAAATTATATTGTTTTCAGAGGCCTGATGAATTACGGATACCAAAAAGAAGCAAAGATAATATGTGACATGACACTAAAGCTGCTGGGACGTGACTTAAAAGAGAGCGGAAGTCTCCACGAATACTATAATCCCTTTACCGGAGAACCGGTCATGAACGGCGGGTTTATAAATTGGAATATACTCATACTTAATATGACAGATGAAATAGATGGGAAAACACCGATGAAAATGACAAGATAGAAATAGTATCGTAAAAATGACAATGGTACCATGATTGTAAAAGCGGTGTTTTGGAAGACCTATTTACGGGAAATGAATAATCAAACAAGCGAATCAAGAGAGGAATGTTTTTATGTTATATGGAGTTTCCTATTATCCCGAACACAAAACGGAGTCTGAATTACAGTATGATTTAAAAATGATTATTGAATCAGGGATTAATACGGTCCGTATGGGGGAATTTGCATGGTGCAGATTTGAACCCAGAGAGGGTGAATATCATTTTGAATGGTTGGATTCGGCAATTGAGATGCTTGGTAAAGCCGGTATCAGGACGATAGTCTGTACCCCTACGGCATGTCCGCCGACCTGGATGATTGAGAAGCATCCGGATATGCTTTATGTGGATAACCGGGGCATTCAAAGACCCTTTGGCGGAAGAAGACATTATTGCTACAATAATGAAACTTACAGACAGTATTGTATTAAGATTACCGAAAAAATTGCGGGGCACTACGGCACAAGTCCCTATATTGCCGGCTTTCAGATTGATAATGAGCTGGCCCAGGAGGTAACCGGAAGATGTACCTGTCCTGTCTGCCGTGAAAAGTTCCAAAGCTGGCTAAAGGCGAAGTATCATACCATTGAAGAACTGAATGCAAGAAGCGGAGGAATCTTCTGGTCACAGGAGTATACCAGCTTTTCACAGATTAAACCACCCGTTAATTCAATCGAAACAGATGGGGTACAACAAATCAGGGCATTTTATGAAAATCCCACAATCCGTTTAGAATTTGAACGTTTTAGCAGTGACAGTTTGACACAGTTCCAAAACCTTCAGAATGATATTCTGAAAAAATCTAGTAAATATCCGGTTACCACCAATGCTACCGGCCTTGCAACCAATAGCATTGATTATTATAAAAGCACAAAGGAACTGGATTGTTACGGATTTGATTATTACCCGGCACTTCGGGATGCGGCGGTAGATTCCTTTCCGTATTCCTTTGCCCGTGGTGTCAAAGAGGGTAAGCCTTTCTGGGTTATGGAATTTGTATCCGGAGGAGGACACCGTTTGAGTGGGTCCGGAAGACTGCAGCCCAATCCCGGAGCGTTAAAACAGGCGGTCCTGCATTCCTTTGCTTATGGAGCAGATATGCTGCTGCATTTCCAGTACCGGAGTTATCCGATTGGAGCAGAACAGTTGAATTACGCCATTGTAGATTTAGATGGGGTTCCAAGAAGAAGATATTATGAAATGAAGGAAACCGCGGAACTGCTTAAGAAGGTGGAAGCGTTATCAAAAGCGGAGTTTGTTAACGAGACAGCAATCTGCGTTGATTATGATACCTACTGGGCGCTGCGTATCAAGCCGGTAAATGATCCTTTATTCGGGTATTTTGAATATTGCTCTAAACTGTATCATTGTCTTCTTGAGGTGGGTATGAATACAGATATTATCTCATATCATCAGGATTTTGATAGATATAAAATGGTTATCATACCCACGGGCTTTCTTATGCCTAACCGTATGCAGGATAAATTAAAGGCATTTGTTCAAAATGGCGGGGTTTTAGTATCAACGTTTTTATCAAGTGTTAAAAATGAAGATAATATTGGTTATACGGAAACGCTGCCGGCCGGACTTACGGATTTGTTTGGTATTCATGTAGATGAGGTTGAACCTGTATTTAACAGCAATCATACTGCAATAAAAATAAAAGCAGATAATCTGGAACTAGAGTCAACAGACGGTCTATGGAGTGAATTATTAACCGGCAGTGCACAGATGATCGGAACCTATTCTGAGGATTACAAGGAGGGCTGCGGTGTAATATCCGCAAATCAATATGGAAAGGGTTATTCTTATTATATAGGTACGGATATTGATAAGGAGGCCTTGAAATTGTTATTTCTGAATATTTCGGCGAAAGCGGGAATAGCAGGAAATGCTATACGGGGTAATGATAAAACCGACATCATACGGCGAAGGATTAATAAT
>JAEZSL010000010.1 GCA_023443925.1 Bacillota bacterium
GCTGGCTGGCCAATAAAAACTTTGTTTCCGTAGCCAATCTTCAGAATATTTCAACACAGATTTCAGTAGGAACCATACTGGCATTTGGCCAGACCATCCTGATTATATCCGGAATGCTGGATTTATCCTCAGCTTCCGTACTGGCACTGGCAGGTGTTCTTTCAATTTCTGCCTACACCGGGACTGGTTCGTTAATCATTGGTTTTCTGGTAGCAGTTTTAGTGGGTGTCGGCTGTAACGTTTTAAACGGCTTAATGGTCACCAAATATAAAACTCCTCCCTTTATCGCTACCCTGGCAATGATGGCTATGGCAAGAGGTGCCGCATTGCTGTACACCAACGGCCAGAACATTTACCAGATTGGTGATTATGTTAAATTCGGCCAGGGTGAAATATTTGGTATTCCGACACCCATGATTTTTCTAGTTGTAACTCTCATCGTTACCTGGTATCTCTTAAGACATACCGTATTCGGCCGTTCCATTTACGCCATCGGCGGTAATGAAGAAGCTGCCAACGCTTCCGGTATCCATGTTAACCGGATTAAGATGAGGGCATTTATCATCAATGGTATTTTTGTCGGTATTGCAGGCGTACTCTTTATGTCCCGTGTTAATGGTGGTATGCCAAACGGAGCCATCGGCTATGAATTTAAAGCCCTTACCGCAGCCGTTATCGGCGGTACCAGTTTTACAGGCGGTATCGGAACAGCATCCGGAACCTTAGCAGGTGCCTTTATCGTAGGCTTCCTTGATAACATTATGGTTTTAGTAGGTGTAAATTCCTATTTGCAGCAGATTGTAAGAGGTGCGATAATCGCCCTTGCGGTTATGTATGATATCTGGGCAAAAACCATGAGAAAGAAACACTAAACCAATTCACTGTCTATTATAGGGAGTCACCCTATTTAGAATAAAAAAACCAGGAGGAAAAGGTATGAAAAAATTGTTAGTTTTAACAATGGTAGTAGCATTATTGGCTTCCGTATTTACGGGGTGTTCACAGACAAAAGATCCGGGTACCAATACCGGTACAGAACAGACCGGCAAAGAAGATACTAAGACGGATGACCAGGGCGGGGATAAGGAATACCGTATCGCTTATATCGCCAGAGCACAGGCGGACTCTTTCGCAGCTTGGCTGGCCAATGCAGTAATTGAAGAAGCAGGAAAATATCCCAATATAAAATTAGATGTTTTTGACGGCCAGGCTTCCGATGATACGGAAAATTCCCTTATTGAAAACGCCATCACAAACAAATACGATGCAATCATCGTTCAGCCTAACAACGGTGAAGCACAAAGACCTTATGTGGAAAAAGCAGTAGCAGCAGGAATCGTTACGATTACAACCAATGCCCGTATCAGCGGTATAGAAGGTTCTTCTTCCGTAGATGCAGATCCCTATGCTCAGGCAAAAGTAAATGCAGACCTGGCAGTTACACAGATTCCTCAGGGTGCCAACGTAGTAGTTCTTTTAGGACCTCCCGGAAACTTCCATGCTGACCAGAGAGAACAGAGCTGGCAGAAAGAATTCTTTGACAAGAGACCTGATGTTAAAATCGTTGGTAAGGAAATCGCAAACTGGAACAAGGATGAAGCCATGAACTACATGGAAACCTGGGTTCAGGCAAATGATAAAATCGATGCAATCATCGCTATGAACGATAATATGGCAGCAGGCGGACTGGAAGTAGTTAAAGACGATCCGAAGTTTGATAATATCTTAGCATACGGTGTAGACGGCACTGCAGAAGCCTGCCTCTTAATTAAAGAAGGTTTAATGACTTCCACCAGCTTACAGAGTGCTTACGATCTTGCAACTTCCTTAATGGATACGGCTAACAAGTTATTAACCGGTGAAGAAACCCAGATCGATATCGATATCGACTGCCCGTTAATTACAAAGGATAATGTAGACCAGTATATCGAAATGCACAAAAAATCCGGTGCTATCAAATAGTATAACTAACCAGTTTAAATACCTGGCGAATCTGTTTTAACTGGGGGTTACACAGGAGCCGGAATTAGATGGTTATAAAAAGGAAAGAATTTAGCCTGCCGGGAATGTGGGCGGTATGAGAATAAAAACAATTTTCATACCAGACCGCATTCCGGCCGCAGGCAGGTTTATGAGAGATTACAGTAATAATAATTTTGAAAGCGGTAAAGTTAAAGGAGGTTTTCCCATGAAAAATAAAGCGATTTTTATGCATGGAACAAATGATATGGTATGGAAAGAAATCGACATGCCGGTCGTTCACGATAAAGATGTATTAGTAAAAGTAGATATCGTAGGAATCTGCGGTTCCGATGTTCATTACTACCAGCACGGCAGAATCGGTGATTTTGTCGTAGACGGAGACTTTATTCTGGGACATGAATGTGCCGGTGAAGTTGTAGCAATCGGCAAAGAAGTAAAAAGCCTGTCCGTAGGTGACAGAGTTGCCTTAGAGCCTGGTAAAACCTGCGGCAAATGTGAATTCTGTAAATCCGGACAGTACAATCTGTGCCCGGACGTAGAATTCTTTGCAACACCGCCTTACCATGGTGTGTTTGCAAATTATGTTTCACATCCGGAAGATATGTGCTTTAAACTGCCGGATAATGTATCCAATCTGGAAGGTGCGCTGGTTGAACCTCTGGCGGTAGGTCTTCATGCCACCGGCAAAGGCAATGTAAAACTTGGAGATACGGTAGTAATATTCGGAACGGGCTGTATCGGCCTGGTTACCCTGTTATCCAGTAAGGCCCGGGGTGCTGCAAAAATAATCGTGGTGGATGTACTGCCCAACAGGCTTGAAACTGCAAAACGCCTTGGTGCTACCCATGTAATCAATGCCAGAGAAGAAAATGTAATTAAGAAGATTGAAGAAATCACAGACGGCCAGGGAGCTCACGTGGTTATTGATACGGCTGGAGCTGAGATTACGGTAAAACAGACTGCTGATGTGGTAAAACGCGGCGGTACCATTGTACTGGTAGGCATGACACCAAAGGATGAAGTAGAGTTTAACTTTATGAAATTAATGGGAAAAGAAGGCGAATTAAAGACCATATTCCGTTACCGTAATTTATATCCGGTAGCCATCAATGCCATTGCAAGCGGAGCAATTAACGTAAAAGACATTGTAAGCCATGAATTTGCTTTTGAAGACACCAAAGAGGCTTTTGACTTTGTGGTGAATAATGCCAAGGATGTAGTGAAAGCAGTAATCAAAATTAACTAAGAAAATAAATTTCTATACAGTCACTGTGACTGAAGCTATTTAAAGCGGTTGTGTCTGTGGTATAGAAAAATAGATAAAAATCAGAGTATTTATACAGACTAAAGGCACGGGAATTTCCGTGCCTTATCTACGCTACTAAATTTGAATTAAACAGTTATGTATTTATATTCATATCTACCGAATTGCACCGTTTTTAAAATTGTCATACCACTCTGCCATTTCATCATCACTATCCACTTTTAAGATTTTAAAAATCTCATAAGCAAACTCAACAGCAGCCGTCTCGTTAGCCGTAATGAATCCACCGTCAACAACAACTTGTGCAGGAACATATAGCGACTGTCCGTTATAGCCATTTTGGCTTTGAAATAATTCTAAGCTATCTCCTGTATGTTTAATATTATCTAAAAAACCATGTTTGCACAAAAATGTGGTTGCACCGCAAATAGCAGCAACAGGAATATTGGCTTGTGCAATAGTGCTAATAAATTCTGCAATTTCATCATAGTCATTTTCTTCCCAAGAGAGTCCGCCGGGTAGAACAATCATTGCAACATTCGAAAAGTCATTATAATCGATGATACGGCAATCAACACTTACAGAGAGGTTTCCCATTGAAACTTTAGGCTTTTTGTCAATTGCAACTGTTTTTACTACATAATCAGAAAAAGAATGGGCTACAGCGATAGCGTAACTTGCTTCCCAATCACACCATTTGTCGGTTAGAAGTAGCAATATCTCATTTTTCTTATACATTATAGTCTCCTTATAAAATATTATTATCTTTACTTAAAGGTTGCTTGATAAATTCTGATTTATTTAAGAATACCATAAGCATGGATAAAAAAATAGTACTGATTATTTATACACAATTATTTAGATGAATTTTTATTAATTGGGATTTGTCTACAGTCAGACAGTAAGCTGCTTCAAAAGCAGCTTCCTGTTTTATTTTTGATGCTCCTTGCGCCACTCTTGGATTTTATCCATCCATTCTTTCACTTTTGCTTCATTGCCCTGAGTGGTTGGGATATAATACTGCCTGTCCCGGAGGGAATCAGGCAGGCAATTCATGGTGGTCAGTTTTTCCTTCGTATCATGGGCATACACATACCCATCTCCGTAATGCAGTTCTTTCATAAGTTTGGTGGGTGCATTGCGAATCTGCAGCGGCACCGGTTCAGCAAGCATTTCCAAGGCGTCTTTTTTGGCACTTTCGTAAGCTTTATAAAGTGCGTTGGATTTCGGAGCCAAAGCAAGATACGTAACTGCATGGGTGAGATTAACACTGCATTCCGGCATACCGATAAAATGACTGGCCTGATAGGCCGCAACGGCAACTTCCAGTGCATGGCTGTTGGCCATACCGATGTCTTCACTGGCAAAGCGGATCAGGCGCCTTGCAACATACAAGGGGTCTTCCCCGGCTTCCAGCATTCGTGCAAGCCAGTAAACGGAAGCATTGGCATCGCTGTTGCGCATGGATTTATGCAGTGCGGAGATGAGATTATAATGTTCTTCCCCGTTTTTATCATACAGCAGTGACTTTTTGCTGATACATTGTTCGATAATTTCCTTTGTAACGGTTATCTTATCCTCATTAATTACTCCGTTTAAAACTACCATCTCCAGCGTATTTAATGCAACCCTGGCGTCTCCGTCTGCAAAGCCGGCTATCATGAGCAGCATTTCTTCGGTTATCTCAATATGCTGTACCCCAAAACCCCGCTTATCAGATAAAGCCTGTTTTAGCAAACGGATCAGATCGGAAGCAGTTAAAGCCTGCAGTACGAAAACCTTACAGCGTGAAAGCAAAGCGGAATTGATTTCAAAGGAAGGATTTTCAGTGGTAGCTCCAATGAGAATAATGCTGCCCATTTCCACAAAGGGCAAAAAGGCATCCTGCTGGGCTTTATTAAAACGATGGATTTCATCGATAAAAAGTATGGTTTTCTCACCCATACGCCGGTTATTTTCTGCTTTAACCATAACTTCTTTTATTTCTTTAATACCGCTGGTAACTGCACTGAAGTCCACGAATATGGATTTGGTCTTACCTGCAATGATTCTGGCTAAGGTTGTCTTGCCCACACCGGGCGGCCCCCAGAAGATCATGGAAGAAACCATATCCTGGTCAATGAGCTGGCGCAGGATTTTTCCTTGTCCCAGAAGGTGCTGCTGGCCTGCATATTCGGATAAGTCATTTGGACGCATACGGCTGGCCAGGGGATTATTTTTATCACGGTCATCAAAAAGAGATAATTGCTGCAAGATAACACCACCTTTATATTTTGGTTTAACAAGCCTTATAATCCGTTTATTTGCCTGACAAACGGAATCCGGCATAATAAATCATGATTTCATATATATCTTCTAAAGTTTGACAAAGAATCAATCTTTAATACATTAGTATAACACAAATATCTAATCCTGAAAATGCTTTAGGATACAGAAATAGGCATTGCGGCTTTTTCGCGATCTGAAACAGTTTGGGATATCAGCAGAGCAGTTGTGGCGCTGTGTCTAAAACTTATTGAATAACGATAATTAGTTTAGAAAATAACGTAACAATAACGTTATAAAAAAAGTTAGTAACGTAATGATTGCTGTTTGAATGCGTTTGTGAACTTTAATCAAGTTATAAATCACAGCTAAACGTAACGAATAGACCGGATTAAATTGTTTAAATAATAAAAAATAACGTTATACATTGCATTTTAATAACGTTTAGCGGTATAATTAAATTAACGAAGGAGGTACGTTAATGTTGAAGAATGAAAAAATTAAACTGTCGGATATTGCAAAGGAACTTGGTATTTCAACCATATCTGTAAGCCGTGCGCTTTCGGGGCAGGATGGGGTAAGTCATGAACTGAGGGATAAAGTTCTGCTTAAAGCAAACGAGATGGGATATGCAAGGGCGAAAAGCCCTGAACAGACCCGGGTATTGGTATTACATCAGAGGCCTTTTATCCAGGATAACAGTAATTTCAGCCACATTATGCAGGGAATAGAAAAGGCGCTTAAGGATGCAGGCTGTGAATATGATATGGAATTTGCGGATAAGAATACCCAGGGAGATTTAAGCCTTCCCAATAAGCTCCAAAAAGGAATAACCTATGACGGCATGATTCTGATCGGAAATTTTGAGAATACTTATATGGAACTGGTGACCCGCAAGATTAACAATTATGTATGTTATGCAGGTTATTCTCCTTCCAGGGACAGTGACGGCATCTGGTATAATTTTAACAACAGTGCTTACAGACAGTGCGAATATCTTATTAATAAGGGACATAAAAGAATCGGATACCTGGGAAATAGCAGAGGGTATGTAAGCAAGGAAAAAGTACTGGGCATAAGTACGGCCTTAGAAAATCATGATATACCGGTATCGGAAGAGTTTTTTGTCTATGCAGAAGAATATGAGAAAACGGTATATGACCTGGTACAGAGCGGTCAGGGTCCGACTGCTTTTATATGCCAGTGGGATTACACGGCTATAAAACTTATCAAGTTCCTGCATGATAAAGGGATTCGTGTGCCGGAGGATATCTCTGTGATGGGTCACGGCAATACGGAGATGTCGGCACTTTGTATACCGGCACTTACAACGATGGAACTAAGTATTGATTACGCCTGTGAATCCAGTGTGGCGCTGCTGTTTAAAAGACTTGGCAGGACAGATAAACCAAGGGAAAATATATTGATTAACTGTACTTTGGTTGAAAGGGATTCCGTAAGGTCTATGGTCGAATAAATTTATTAAATGATTTTAAGAAGAGGGATTATAATGGATAAGAATATTTTAATGGGATTTATACTAAAACATAAAGTTTCCTATATAATCGGACTGGTTTTCATGTTTCTGTCTTCCTATGTCCAGACACTCTTTCCGAAAGTTCTGGGCGGTACGGTTGACATATTAAGAAGCGTTGGATTTGATACAGCCAGTGTATATTTAAATATTGCTTTTATTTTATTAATTGCCGTCGGCACCTTTGCCTTTACTTACATCTGGAGAAATCTTGTTATCGGAAATGCAAGAAAACTGGAATGCCATATAAGAGAAATATTGTTTGACCACTTTCAGATTCTGTCACCGGAATTCTACAGCCAGAGAAAGACCGGTGATTTAATTGCCTATGCCATCAATGACATCAATGCAGTGCGGCAGACCCTGGGACCGGCATTGTCCATGGCGATTAACGGGATTGTTGTCTGTGTAATCTCTATTTATTCCATGACACAGGCAATTAACTGGCAGCTTACCCTATTGGCCCTGGTTCCCATTCCGGTTATGGTCTGTATTATGATTCATATCGGGAAGCTGGTTAAAAAAAGATTTAAAAAAGTACAGGAGACCTTTGCAGCAATTTCCGACCGCGTTAATGAGAATATTAACGGTATGCGGGTTATTAAAGCCTATGTACAGGAAGAAAAAGAAGTGGAACGGTTTGAAGAACTCAATAACCGGATGGTGGAAGCAAATCTTAGTATGGTGCGGACATCAGCATTTTTGTCACCCCTTATTGAACTTTGTTTTACCGTAAGCTTTGTATTTAATCTGATCTGGGGAGGAAACATGGTACTGGTTGGGAATATTTCGCTGGGAGATTTCATTGCGTTTAACGGGTATCTTACAATGATACTCGCACCGGTGCTTTCCATCGGACAGGTCATAACGATATTACAAAGAGGTATGGCTTCTCTTGGCAGGCTGAATGAAATCCTGGGAGTTGCACCGCAGATAAATGATACGGGAGCAATAAGGCAATTGCCGCAGGATATCATTAAAATCAATAAGCTTACCTTTACCTACCCCGGAGCCGACAGGCCGGCTTTAAAAGATATCAGCCTGACTATACAGGGAGGACATACGCTGGGAATCATCGGCAGAACCGGATCCGGCAAAAGTACTCTGATCAGTCTGCTGCTTGAAATGTACCAGCTGCCAAAAGGTAATATTTCCTTCGGAAGCCGGGATATCAATGAATACACGCTGGAAAGCCTGCGAAGCGGAATCGGGGTGGTTCCACAGGATAATTTTCTGTTTCATGCTTCTATCAAGGATAATATCTGTTTCTTTAAAGATATATACAGTCTGGCAGAAGTAGAACAGGCAGCAAAAGACAGCTGTATTTATGACAGCATTCTGGAATTTCCGGATGGTTTTGATACGGTTTTGGGTGAGCGGGGAGTTAATCTCTCCGGTGGCCAGAAACAGCGTATCTCCATAGCCAGGGCTCTGGTCAGAAAGTCGGAGGTTTTAGTACTGGATGATGCTCTTTCGGCAGTGGATACGGTTACGGAAGCTAAGATACTGGAGAACTTAAGAAGACTTCGCAAAAACAAAACGACAATTATTGTTGCCAGCAGAATTTCAGCCGTTATGCAGGCCGATGAAATCATTGTTCTGGATAAAGGGAAGATCTGTGAAAGAGGAACCCATGAACAGCTTTTAGAGAGAGGAGGAATATACGATGAAATCTTCCGATACCAGTACGGAGCGGGAAAGCTGGAATCCGTCAGTTAGTAAAGTCCAGAAAAAAGAAAGCTTTAAAAGACTCATGTCACTTAACCTTCCCCATCTTAAAAAAATACTCTTGGCGGCACTGTGCGTACTGCTGGTAAATGGTGCAATTCTGGCCAAACCTTTTATACTAAAAATTGTGATTGATGATTTTCTGACCAGCCAGGTACCGCAGAGAGGAATATATTCCCTTACCGGCATGGGTATTTTATATTTTGCCGTGGTGGTATTAAGCGGTTATTTCCGGATTGCGCAGATAAACCTGATTAATAAAGCCGGACAGGAAATATTAAGAGAATTAAGAGGCAGGGTTTTTAAGACCATCCAGCTCCTGCCTTTAAAATACCTGGACAAAACTTCCTCCGGCAGTCTTATAACCAGGGCTACCAACGATGTGGAGGCCCTCAGCCAGCTTTATACGGACGTATTCATGAGTTTCTTTAAGGATATCTTTCTGATTATCGGCATTGTAGGTGCGATGTTTATCATGGATGTCAGGCTGACGCTTGTATCTTTCTGCGTTATTCCTGCGATGTTTGTTTTTATATTTCTTTTACGTACTAAAATAAAAGAGAATTTCAGGAAAATGAAATATCTCATTGGAAGAATAAACGGCTTTATGGCTGAGAATTTATCCGGCATGAAATTAATACAAATTTTCCACGGCGAAGCAGAAAGAAAAAAAGATTTTAAGGAATTAAACGACGGCTACTACAAAGTAACTTCCTTCCAGGTCTGGATGAACAGTTTTTTAAAGCCTGCAGCCAATGTTTTTCGAAATATTACGGTAGCTATCCTGATCTGGTACGGTATGGGGAAAATTACGGATCATACCCTCAAGATAGGGATTCTCTATGCTTTTACGACTTATATCCAGCAGTTTTTTGAACCTATATCCGAGCTGGCTGATAATTATACCAGCATACAGTCCGCATTTGTATCGGCTGACCGTATTTTTGAGCTGCTGGACCAGAACGAGGAGCTGGAAGATCTTGATACCGGCATTCAACTGGAACGGTTGGACGGAGACATCGAATTTAAACATGTCTGGTTTACATACAATGACGAAGATTGGATTCTAAAGGATGTCAGTTTTGTCATACCCAAAGGCTGCACCGCAGCCTTTGTCGGTCAGACCGGTGCTGGAAAAACCACCATTATCAGTCTGATCAGCGGTTTTTATAAAATTCAGAAAGGTGAAATCCTGATTAATGGAATCAATATTAACGAGATCCGGAAAAGGGATTTAAGACGGAATGTGGCGGTGGTGCTGCAGGATGTCTTTCTGTTTTCAGAAACCATTGGTAAAAATGTTTCCTTAAACGATGATATTGATACAGAAGTAATCGAAGAAGCACTTAAGTCATCCTATGCCATGGAATTTGTAGAGAGTTTTTCCGGAAGATTAAATGAACCGGTAATGGAGCGGGGCAGCACTTTCTCGGCAGGGCAGAGACAGCTGATCTCCTTTGCCAGGGCAATTGCCCATAACCCTTCTGTTATCGTTCTGGATGAGGCCACTGCCAATATTGACTCCCAGACCGAAATTCTGATCCAGAAAGCCATAGAGAATCTGGCAAAGGACAGGACAGCACTTATTATTGCCCACAGACTCTCCACCATACGTGGTGCGGATATGATTATTGTGCTGGAACACGGACAAATTGCGGAGCAGGGCAGCCATAACCAGCTTATGGAACTGGGCGGTTATTATAAGGATATGGTAACCGAAGGACTTACAGCTTAGGGTGTGTGGATTGAGGTGCCTCGTAACTTTCAAATCCTAACTAAGCTTAAAGAGAAGGCAGAAAGGAATAAAGAGATGAAGCTGTACGGCAAGTACTTTAATAAATATAAAGTTCCGTTTTTGGCAGCGGTTATCTGCGTTGCGCTGGAAGCTGTCTGCGACCTGCTTGGGCCAACTTTAATGTCAAATATCATTAATACGGGTATCGAGCAGGGCTCCATAACTTATGTGTATTACTGGGGAGGACTTATGCTGCTGGTAACGATAATCGGTGCCGGTTTTGCGGTAACCCGTAATATACTTGCCAGTAAAGTATCCCAGCGGATGGGAGCCGATCTGCGGTATGACCTGTTTGAGAAGATTGTCTATTTTTCCGAAGTCAGTGCAGATAAAATTGAAAGCGGTTCTTTAATTACCAGAATGACCAATGATACTTCACAAATTACCATGTTTGTAAACGGTATTATGCGTATCTTTTTAAAAGCCCCTATAACCTGCATTGGCAGTATCGTACTTGCCAGTTTTATTAACTTCCGGTTAAGCCTGATTATATACGGGATTGTAGCGGTAGTAGCAGGTCTGATTGTGCTAAGTATGAAATTAAGCTATCCCCGGTTCTATCAGCTGCAAAAAGCTATGGATAAGGTGAATTTAACCGTTCAGGAATATCTGATCGGGGTACGGCTGGTTAAAGCTTTTGGTACTTATGACAAAGAATACGGACGGTTCGAGGAAGCGAATTCCGGACTGATGGAAAAAGGAGTTGCCTCCCAGATGGTAATTACCTTAATATCACCCCTGATGACACTGGCCGTTGGTATTGGTACGGTAATCGTAATATTTATGGGGAGCCGCCTGTTTTCCTTAAATCTGGCTTCACCGGGTGATATAACGGCATTTACCATATATATGGCACAAATATTAACTTCCTTAATTATGATAACCAATATCTTTAACACCTTTGTCCGGACGAAAGCCTCCACCGCCCGTATCAAAGAGGTACTGGACTGTGAAGGGGATTTCTCTGAGAACGGTATACCAAAAGAATTAAACGGAGATATTGAATTTCAGAACGTTACTTTTGCTTATCCCGGCGGCAGCGGGGTGCCTGCCATAAAAGACTTATCTTTTTCTGTAAAAGGCGGCCAGAGTCTTGCGGTTATCGGACCTACCGGCAGCGGTAAGTCCACAATTGCCTGGCTTTTACTGCGTTTTTATGATGTAAACAGCGGAAAGATATTAATAAATGGAGAGGATATAAAGGAATTAAATATTGCTAAGGTCAGGGCTAATATCGCCATCGTACCGCAGAGACCCATGCTCTTCTCCGGTTCGGTTGCCCAGAATATTCGCTGGGGAGATAAAGCTGCCGCAGAGGAGGAATTAAAAGCAGCCGCAGCAAGGGCACAGGCAGGGTTTGTAGACCAAATGCCGGAAGGATTTGAGAGTTTACTGGGCAGCGGAGGGGTAAACGTATCCGGCGGCCAGAAGCAGCGTATCTCTATTGCAAGAGGACTGCTTAAAAAATCTTCCGTGCTGATACTGGATGATGCCACCAGTGCACTGGATGCCGTCACAGAAGCAAAAGTGCGGGAGAATATCAAAACAGGCAGCAGGAACCAGACAGTTATAACCATAACACAGCGCTGCGGTACAGCCATGTATGCGGACCGGATTTTGGTAATGGATAACGGTAATAAGGCTGGATACGGCACCCACAGGGAGCTTATGCAAAACTGTGAAGTGTACCGGGATATTTATAAAACGCAGATTGAAAGCAGCAGGGAGGCATAAGGATGGCACAGAAACTGATAAGTCAGGAAGTAAAAGGGCCAACGATTGGCATGAGATTTGGTGGCGGGAACCGTTTTGCACCCGGATCAAAACCGAAAAATGCCAAAGGTACCCTGTTACGTATTGTAAAAATCTATCTGCGGTGGGCAAAGACGATTTTTCTTGCCCTGCTGCTTACGGTACTCTCATCGGCTATATCCATTATAACTCCGTATTTCATTGGCAAAACCTTTAATACTTTTCATATAACGGACAGATCGGTGGATTTAAAAATGCTGGTTTCCCTTTTAGTGGTAATACTCATTCTATATGGCGTTAACTGGCTGTTAACTTGTATCAATGGGGTGATAATGCTTAAGGTCTCACAGAGGCTGGTATTTACTCTGCGCTCTGAATTCTTTGCAAAGCTGTTGAAGCTTCCTCTTAATTTTTATGACACACGTTCTCATGGTGATACCATGAGCAGAATAACCAACGATGTAGATAATATCAGCACTACCATAGCCCAGACCACGACTCAGCTGATTTCAAGCATATTAACTCTGGCTGGTTCTATTGCCGTTATGATAGCATTGAATATACCCCTTACCCTGGTGGTTTTACTCTGTGTCCCTTTGGTAGCATTGCTGACTAAGGGGATTGCATCCAGAAGCCGGTCTTATTTTAAAGCTCAGCAGCAAAGCCTGGGTTCTCTTAATGGCGTGATTGAAGAAAATATACTGGGACTTAAGATGGTAAAGGCTTTCGGCAAGCAGCAGGATATTTTAGGGCAGTTTGGGGAAATTAATGAAAAGCTCTATGAGAGCAGTACGAAAGCCCAGATCTGGTCGGGATATATGATGCCGATGCTGAATGTTATTAATAATTTTGTATTTGCTGTGGTTGCCATTACAGGAGGGATCTTGTCGGTGGGTTACGGCCTGTCAGTTGGTACGGTTGTCAGTTTCTTAAGTTATTCCAAACAATTTTCACATCCTCTTAATGCAGTTGCCGGTATGTTTAATACCATTCAGTCTGCCCTTGCCGGAGCCGAGCGGGTTTTTGAAATACTGGACAGTGAAGAAGAACCGGCGGATGAAGCACAGGCAGTTATCCTGGAAGAACCAAAAGGGGATGTTACCTTTGAAAACGTATACTTTTCCTATGATAAATTAACACCTATCCTGAAAGATGTGAGCTTTCAGGTGAGAGCAGGGGAAGTGGTTGCTCTGGTTGGAGAAACTGGTGCCGGTAAAACTACCATTGTTAATCTTCTTACCCGTTTTTATGATGCGGACAGTGGCAGAGTTTTAATTGATGATGTTCCCGTAAACAGTTTAAGGCGTGGCAGCTTAAGAAAATGCTTCTCAGTCGTACTGCAGGATACCTGTCTTTTCACCGGCACCATTCTGGACAATATTAGGTATTCCCAAACGGAGGCAAGTGATGATGAGGTAATACAAGCGGCAAAAATAGCCCGTGCCCATGATTTTATTGATAAGCTGCCAAAAGGTTATCACACTTTGGTATCCGGTTCAGCGGATAATTTAAGCCAGGGTCAGCGTCAGCTTATTGCCATTGCCAGGGCCGTACTTTGTGACAGCCCTATATTAATTCTGGATGAGGCCACCAGCAGTGTGGATACCAAAACAGAAAAAGATATCCAGCATGCTTTTTTAAATCTTATGAAAAACCGTACCAGCTTTCTGATTGCGCACCGTTTATCAACGATCCGGGATGCGGATCATATTATGGTGATCGGAGAAGGAAAGATCCTGGAAAGCGGAAACCATAGAAGTCTTATGGAACAAAAGGGCCAGTATTACAATATGGTCATCAGTCAGATGGGAAAACTTCCGGAAATACTTTAATTCTCGGAAAAATACGAACTATAAACCTTTAAAAAGCGGCAGGTATATTTACGGTTAATCGAAAGAAGGAACCAAAATCATACAATTTTTAGAAAGTTATAATTAATTCTTAAGGATTGGTTTATTCTTTACCCATTTTATTTTTGAGAAAACTATGGTATACTATATAAATTCTTAAGTGTAAATGAATTTTATGATTCAGGAGGATTTATGTTCGGTTATGTTAATATTTATAAGCCTGAACTGAAAATGAAGGATTTTTATAAATATAAAGCCTATTATTGCGGTTTGTG
>JAEZSL010000017.1 GCA_023443925.1 Bacillota bacterium
AATGTTCCGGCTCCTTTTCTATAAATTCAACCTCATCTGTTTTACATTTGTCTATACAATACTTGCACCGTGTGTGGAAA
Organism: Bacillota bacterium; assembly: GCA_023443925.1. The sequence goes on from JAEZSL010000017.1 coordinate 81, forward strand.
AAGCATCCTGACGGCGGGTTGGCGGGATTTGGTATCTCCCCTTCCAAGGGAATCCGCTCCATGGCCACAGTAGGGTCCGCTATGGGAACTGCGGATAACAGGGCTTCCGTGTAAGGATGGAAAGGAGATTTAAACAAATCCTCCGAAGAGGCATATTCCACCATTCTGCCTAAATACATAACCCCTACTTTATCCGAGATATGTTCAATTACAGATAAATCATGGCTGATAAAAAGGTAGGTCAGATGGAGTTCCTCCTGCAGATCTCTGAGAAGATTCACAACCTGTGCCTGAACGGATACATCCAGCGCCGATACCGCTTCGTCACACACAATCAGGCGGGGATATAAAACCAGCGCTCTGGCAATTCCGATTCTCTGCCTTTGTCCGCCGGAAAATGCATGGGGGTAGCGTTTAAGGTAACTTGGGTTTAATCCCACCTTTTCCGCGATGGTTTTCACCCGTTCCTCGATTTCATTTTTAGACATTTTAAAATTGGGCTTTAAGGGCTCTGATATAATATCAAAAACCGTCATTCTGGGATCCAGGGAAGAAAAGGGATCCTGGAAAATCATTTGGATTTCCTTTCGGATGGATTTCATGGTCTTTCTATCAATCTTCTGGATATCGTACTCCTGGCCGTTTTCCGCTAAATACAACACATCCCCGCCGGTAGCCTGAATGGCCCGGACAATACAGCGTCCCAGGGTGGTTTTTCCGCAGCCAGACTCTCCTACAATACCGACGGTTTCCCCTCTTTTCACTTCAAAACTAACGTTATTAACCGCTTTTACGTGTACTTTTTTAGAGGAGAAGGTCTTGCTCATTTCCTTTACTTTTAATATGGTCTCCGGCATTTCATTCCCTCCTTATTCCTTCTCATTCTCTGCCGCCGCAGAGGCTGTATAGCAGGCCGCATAGTGTCCCGGTTCCACTTCCCTTAATACCGGATCCGCTCCGCAGCACTGGCTTTCATCCCGGTAGGTACACCGTTCATAAAAGCCGCAGCGGTTTTCTAAATTCATGGCAAGCGGTACCGTACCTTCGATGGAGAAGAGACGTTCATGGCCTCCTCCGATTTTATGTACCGAACCTAACAGACCTTTGGTATAAGGGTGCAGAGGGTTTTTAAAGATGTCATAAACCGGTGCCACCTCCACGATCCTGCCCAGATACATAACCGCTACCCGGTCACACATCTTAGCCACAGTACCCAGGTCATGGGTAATATATAAAATTGCCATCTTATATTCTTTCTGCAGCTGTTTCATCAGTTCCAGAATCTGGGCTTGTATGGTTACATCCAGCGCCGTTGTCGGCTCGTCGGCAATCAGCAGCTTAGGATTGCAGACCAAAGCCATGGCAATCAGGGCACGCTGTAACATACCGCCGGAAAACTCGTGAGGGAACTGGTTGTAACGCTTTTCCGCATTGGCAATTCCCACCCGTTTCATGGCTTCAATCGTAATCTCTTTTGCCTGCTTTTTATCTTTTGTAATATGCAGGCGTACATTTTCCGAAATCTGATGACCGATAGTAAACAGGGGTGAGAAGGAACTCATAGGCTCCTGGAATATCATGGACACGTTTTTTCCACGGATACTGCGAATCTCTGAACCGCCGAATTTCAAATCCAGAAGGTTTACATCCTTCCCGTCCAGATTAAACATGATTTTACCGGAGGTCAGGCACTTCTTGCCATTGATTCCCAAAATAGCCTTACTGGTCAGACTCTTGCCGCAGCCCGATTCTCCTACCAGCCCAAGCGTTTCGTTTTCCTTCAGGGAAAAACTCACGCCCCGGACCGGGGTCAGAACTCCCTCATCCATTTTAATCTTTATATTAAGATCCTCTACAACTACAACATTATTTTCCATAGATTACCTCGCTTATTTATAAGGGTCTGCCGCATCACGCAAGCCGTCGCCTAAGAAGTTAAAAGCCAGAACCGCAACTACAACATATAAAACCGGTATCAGTTTCCAGGGACAGTTGGCTATATTGCTGACACTCTGACATTCCTGCAGGAGTACGCCCCAGCTGGTGGCAGGCGACCTCATACCCAGCCCTAAGAAACTCATGGAGGTCTCACCAAGAATCATCCCGGGTATGCCAAGGGTAAGGCTTACGATTAAGTAACTCATAAAACCCGGTACCAGATGTCTTATAATAATCTGAAAATCTGTTACACCGGCTAACTTTGCAGCCATTACATAATCCTCTTTCTTAAGAGCTAAGAACTTACTTCGAACCGTTCTGGCGAGCCCCGGCCAGCTAAGTAAGGACATGATAACGGTTATGAAGATATATACCTTCGTTACGGAGATTCCCGGAGGAATCGCTGCCGAAAGAGCCATCCACAAAGGCAGGGTCGGGAAGGAGCAGATTACCTCTATTATCCTCTGTACCACAATATCCACGGCTCCGCCGTAATAACCGGAAAGCCCGCCGATGACAATCGCTAATAAAAAGGACATAAGCGTTCCAATCAGGGGTACGGTTAAGGATACCTGGCTGCCGATCAGGATTCTTGAGAAAATATCTCTTCCCAGTTTATCAGCACCGAATATCATGAGATTTACCGGGTCTTTTCCTGCCGGAAGCTGGGAATTATCCACCCCGAACAAATGGCGGTCTGCTTTAAAGAGTCCCAGAAACTTATAAGGGGTTCCCTTAACAAAGAACTTAATGGGATAAATCTGTTCCGTATTTTCCACAAAGGTTTTATTCTGGAACTTATCATAGGTTATGTCATAGTGATAAACAAAAGGTCCGGCAAATTCACCGTTATGTACGAAGTGTATTTTACTCGGCGGTGCATTGGAATAGGTGGCGGAATAATCCTCCAGTCCCTGTGGGGCTATAAAATTCCCGAATATGGCTCCGATATACAATAAAAATAATAAAATAAAACTGATAACCGCAAGTTTATGACGGATTAATTTCCTGCCCATTAACTGCCATTGGGAGGACATGTAGTATTTCTCCTGCTTTGCTCTTTTTTTCTCCAGTTTGCGTAATTCTTTTTCTTCATAGGAGGTCTTTTTAAGAGCGGTGCGGACAGATTCTTTTTCCTGGTTCATTATTTTCCCTCCTCCAGATATTTAATCCTTGGATCCAGCACAGCTAAGAGCAGGTCGGAAATCAAGGTACCCACAACCACCAGTACGGCAGAGATTAATAGCATACCGCCGGATAAATAAACATCCTGGGACTGGAGAGCTTTTAACAGAATCGGTCCCTGGGTAGGGAGCATCAGTACAATGGCCGTAATGGTGGAACCGTTAAAAATACCGGAGATCATAGGGCCAAGGCCGCTGACTACCGGATTTAATACGGCACGCATCTCGTATTTATAAGTCAGGGTCTGTTCACTGACCCCTTTTGCCCTGGTACACAGGACATATGGACGTTCCTGTTCATCTAACATCTGGGCACGGATGCTTCGGATTAATCCGCAGGTTCCGGACATACTGATAACAATAACCGGTATAATTAATTTTTTCAAAAATTCCATAAAAGAATCCAGCGAGTGGATACCGCCTTCCGGAAACAAGCCCATAATGGGTTTTCCCGTTATCTTAAAGGAGATGTACATTAAGACAATGGCAAGCAAAAAGCTTGGTACGGCCATACCGATAAAACCGATAAAGGTAAAGAGATAATCACTTAGCTGGTATTGGTGCTTGGCGGCATGGATTGCAATGGGAATGGATATCAAATAAGTTACTACCAGGGTAATAACAGAAAGCATCAAGGTCGCTCCCAGAGTCTCTCCGATTTTAACCAGTACGTTTTGCTTATAAAAATAAGAAACACCCCAGTTCCCTGTGGCTATGCCTTTTAACCAGTGTCCGTACTGCATCAGAAAGGGCTGGTTGGTATGGTACATTTCTTTTAAATTGTCCACATCTGCCTGGGTTACCGTCTCGCCCTGAGCGATCATGCCGTTTACGATATTATCGACAAAATCACCCGGCGGCAGCTGTATCACAAAGAATACAACAAAGGTTATCATTAATAAGGTGAAAAAGGCCAGTATCAACCTCTTTATAATATATTTCAGTTTATCATTCATCACGTTTACTCCTACTGCGATACCCTTTTTTAGAGGTTCTATATTTATACAAAGGGGCTGTTGCAATATTACCCTACCTGCAACAGCCTGTTTGTATATTAACAACTACTACAATTAATTTTGTTTATCCAGATATAATTGTTCCGGACGGATCATGCTTGCAAAACGGTATTCGTCGGCATATACAATACCGGAAGGGAAATTCTTTACATTGTTATTGATAACCCAGTTCATAGGAAGTGCTGCAAGGAAACCGATTACCCATTGGTTTTGTTTATGAAGCTGATAAATTTTCTTTACATTTTCTTCTACAATCTTGTCTCTGTCCGCACCGGATGCAGCTTTGATTGCATCGTAAGCTTTAATCAGCTCTAACATATCTCCGGTAGGTTCCAATCCGCCGTTAGCCGTAGACTTACCGTCTTCATACCATTTTCCGTATGCACCATACCAGCAGCTGAAGTTACGCATCGGCAGCACTGCATCAGGACGAACGGCAGGGGAAGTAACACTTAAAGTTTCAAATTTGGCGTCAATATCATTGACCAGGATAGACTGTGCCATATTTGCGTCTACCTTATCGGAAATCTTAATTCCTACTGTTTTATATGCTGACTGTAAAAGAGCTACAAAATCACCTTCTACGGAAGGATCCTGAATGGAAATTACAATTTCAACATCTTTGCTTGTTCCCTTGAACTTACGGTATGTACCTTCCGCTTTATCCCAGGGTTCCGTAATTTCATCCAGTAAACTGTTGGCTTTGTCTGTATTGAATTCCGTCCACTGGCTCTGCCATTCGGGATCAAAATCATTCATTCCCTGAGGAACGGATGCCTGGGCAGGTCTTGACTGTCCGTTCATTAAAGTAGCGTTCATCAGGTTACGGTCTACTGCGACGGAAAGTGCTTCCCTAAACCGGATATCCTGGAACAGGGCACGTTTATCCAGATCCTTTACGGTTTGGCAAAGGGAGAGGGAAGGCGCCGAACACCACTCAGGGGTTACCCATTGTATCGGGCTATGAGTAGCCTGGGTAGAGGAAGTAACGGTTGCAAAATCATTTGGTCCTACCGTTGAGACGTCGATTTCTCCGGCAGTCTGTTTTAATACGATCTGGTCAGCATCGTTGATGATTTCAAATTTAACACTGTCAAGGTAAGGCAGCTGGCGTCCTTCACTGTCTGTCTTCCAGAAATAAGGATTCCGAACCAGTTCATATGTCTGGCCTACGGTGTTCCAGTTATCCTTAACGGCGATAAAACTTCTTAGCTGAGGCACAATGGCATAATCCCAGTTATAATAACCGATATCTTTACCCATAGTGCTGTAATCGGTCCATTCCTTGCCAAAATCCTTGTTGGCATTGGCAATTGCTTCTTCCTGAGTAATAAGAGGGAAAGCCGCATCATCCGCCACACCATCTTTACGCGCAACATATTTTACATAGAAATGTTTCGGAAGGAACATCCATTTGTTATCGACTGCTACTGCTACCGGGAAATCCGGCTTGGGAGCCGCAAAGGTTACCGTAAATTTATAGTCGTCCACTTTATCAAACTTTGCCCAGTAGCTTTTACCGTCTTTTGTTACCTGGTAACAGTTATAGGGTTTGGAGGTATATGCCGGATAATAACCTTCCGCATCAACCGCAATAGCGGTCCGGTCCTCATTCAGTGCCGGTGTTGATAAATGGTCATAATAGAAGATAACATCATCTGCTGTAAAGGGTTCTCCATCGGACCACTTCATGCCTTTACGAAGTTCAATGGTCCATACGCTGGAATCTTCATTGGGATAATAATCTTTTGCAACATTGGCTTCAACCTGTCCTGATCCGTCCTGTTTAAAGCGGAACATACTTTCCTCGGTCCAAGGGCCCCAGCCCCAATGTCCCTGATCGTTGGCAGTACTGGTAATACTTCCGCCATACTGGCCAAGTGACATAATATCCGGTTCCACCATGA
>JAEZSL010000044.1 GCA_023443925.1 Bacillota bacterium
CCTTACTGGAATTATCCAATTATGGAAAAGCAAATGATCTTTCAGCTACATTAGTTGCAAAATTAGAATATTTCAATCCGGCCGGCAGCGTAAAGGACAGAATAGCCAAGGCAATGATTGATGATGCAGAAGAAAAAGGCATTATAACACCGGGAGCAACTATTATTGAACCGACCAGCGGTAATACCGGTATCGGTCTTGCTTCCGTAGCGGCTGCAAGAGGTTACCGCATCATTTTGACCATGCCTGAAACTATGAGTATTGAACGCAGAAATCTATTAAAAGCATATGGTGCTGAGTTAGTATTAACAGAAGGCGCCAAAGGCATGAACGGAGCCATCGCCAAAGCAGAAGAACTTGTGAAAGAAACACCCAACTCCTTCTATCCCGGACAGTTTATTAACGAAGCCAATCCGGAAGTGCATAGAAAAACCACCGGTCCTGAAATTTGGGAAGATACCGATGGTAAAGTGGATATTTTTGTTGCAGGTATCGGAACCGGCGGTACTATCACAGGTGTTGGTGAATTTTTAAAAAGCAAGAATCCGGACGTTAAAATCATTGCGGTTGAACCAAGTGCTTCTCCTGTTTTATCTAAAGGAACACCAGGACCTCATAAGATACAGGGTATCGGAGCTGGTTTTGTTCCCAAGGTACTTAATACCGAAATCTATGATGAAATCATTACCGTAGACAATGATGATGCATTTGCAACCGGCAAATCCGTTGCAAAGCAGGAAGGTTTGTTAGTTGGTATTTCATCCGGTGCTGCAACCTGGGCTGCAACCCAGTTAGCAAAACGTCCTGAAAATGCAGGCAAGACAATCGTTGTATTACTACCGGATACAGGGGAAAGATATTTATCTACTCCATTATTCTCAGAATAAAAAGTCATTAATTTTTTTGAAGCAGTTAGTGAACTGAATCAGTAATATAAATTAACTTAGGTAGTAAAATATAATTAAATAGAATAAACCCATAAAAGACCCTTATGAAGAAAAGAACCCTTCGTGTGCCGGATACAACGGTGCATGGGGGTTCTTTTCTGATGTTTTGAGAATAATTAGTGTTTGAGAGAAAATTTAAAAATTTATAACCGCTTACTTGCATGATCCGTTTGTTTGTAAGGGTTTATTACAAGAAAGGATTGCACTGTGGCGCGGATACAGTGTATAATAGTGGATGCTTAAACTAAAAGCGGAAAGGCATGGTAATGATATGAAGCGGAATGATATTATTCTGGTGGCAATTATCTTGGTTATAGCGGCAGCCGGATTACTTTATATGAACTTATCGAAAAAAAGCGGTGATATGGTTATAATCAAAGTAGACGGTGAAGTTTACAAGGAACTGCCTTTGAATAAAGATACAACCTTTGAAATTGAGGGAGTGAGAGGCGGAAAAAATGAACTGGTAATCAAAGACGGCCATGCGGATATGGCAGATGCTAATTGTCCGGACAAGCTTTGTGTGCACCAGAGAGATATTCAAAATGACGGTGAAACCATTGTCTGCCTGCCAAATAAAGTAATTGTAGAAATCGAAAGTTCAAAAAAGAGTGAAGTCGATGCGGTAGCAAATTAAACTGCTTTGATAAAAATGAAAGGGTAAACCTATTCTGGAGATTGGTACGTAGAAATTATTCGTCCTGAATCTCAGTCTGGTTTACCCTTACTTATGTATTAATACGATTAATAATAATAATTTAAATACCCGTCAGAATTGCCGGGTTCTTATTTTGCCATTACAAAATCCTGAATAAATGCATGGGCTTTATTAACGGCTGCGACTACAGCAGATGAAGAAACGGTGGCACCGGATACGGCATCAATGGTACCGGAGGTATTTTCTGTGGTATTCTCTGAGTCTGATGAAGCAGGTGATGTTTCAACCGTAGCAGCGGCCTCGGTTGTATCAGTTGTATTCCCTGCCTGACTGTCTCCGGGTTTGTTGTCTGTAACGGTTGCAGCAGCCTTTTGAAGACATTCTTTTACCAGAGTTACAAAATCTTTTACGGAGATAGTGACACCGGTTACTGCGTCGGTCTTTCCTTCGGCATTTAAAGTGATGGCTTCGGCTGACTGATTCTGTATGAGGAAATCAGTAATTGCCATAGCCTGCTCCTGCCATGTCAGGTCACCCGGCATCTCATATATGCCGTCAGCAGATAACACACTCTTTAATTCGCCGGCTTCATTATAGGCATCCCAGATAACTTCCGTTATTTTGCCGTCCTTAATTGTTAAAGAAACCTTATCCTTATAGCCTTGTTCATCAAAATCAGCCTCTTCTGTTTCATAGGTTCCATCAGCCCAAACCGTTCCTGAGGACTGGGAAGCTGTATTGTCCGTATTTTCAGAGGAGAGATCCTCTGTCTGGGTATCTGAGGTTTGTTCCTCTTTTGATGTATCTTCTCCGCTTATATCTGTGGAATTCCCGTCATCAGGAGTGTTTCCTCCGGATAAAACCAGGGGTGCGGTAATACCGGCAAACTGATCCAGGAAAGCATGGGATGTAATTTTGTCCCCGTAATCTTCGGATTCCTTGTGATCTTTAATTACCACCGATTTTATTGTATTACCTGTGCTATCAAAAGTAATATCCATCTGGATCATGCCATTGTAACCTTTGCTGGCCACATTTAACAGGTATCCGTCAATTTTACCGTCTTCCGTATAAAGATAGGATGCAGAGCGGATAATAACATCGCCGGTATTGGGATAACCGGTCAGATCGATGGCTCCGGGACTGTTATTTGAAGTAACCTTGGTGGCATTATTACGATTTAAGAAAAATATACCGGCGGTAAGAATAACTGCCAGTACAGCAATAATAGCTGTGATTAAAATGCCCTTTGATATGTTGTTTTTTTTCATTCCTTACTCCTGTCTCCCGCTAAAGCAGATAATTCTTAAAGATTGCTTCCGGGGCTGTGTTCTTACTCACTTGTTACATTTAAACTCCCATCTGTGCGCTTAAGCGCACGTATAAATCAAGATGTAGTAAAACTGTATTTCGTTTTTCAACCTATCCTTCCGGGTCAGGTGGAGGATAAGGACTTGCCCTATTATTTTATCATAATATGGCTATTCAGTAAAGTCTTTCCGGGAAGGACACCAAATGGTTTAGCAGGTAATATTTACCACATTAGTTAATATACCGTTCCATAAAATAGAATTATAACCAAAATTTTTGCCAGTATCATAAAAAATTATGGACATTTGCCTGTTTGGATGTGTATAATAGTATGTCCGGCTGTGTTTAGCTGACGTGGACAGGTTTGGCTTTATGTACCGTAAATGAGTAGTTTCATTTGTAAGGAGTTAATAAATGAAGGCTGAAAAACGAGTGGAAGATTCCCTGACAGAGCAAATTCAATTACTGATGCCCCGGCATATTAATGGAAACGGAAGGCTGTTCGGGGGAAAGCTCCTGGAATGGATTGACATAGTAGGCGGTGTGACGGCAAGAAGGCATTCGGAGTGTAATGTAATTACAGCAGCCATTGATAACCTTCAGTTTAAGGAAGGCGCTTATAAGAATGATACCCTGGTATTAATTGGAAGAATTACCTATGTGGGCAATACCTCCATGGAAGTCAGAGTGGATACTTATGTAGAAGATCTTTCCGGTATCCGGCGTCCAATTAACCGTGCTTATATGGTGTTTGTGGCATTGGATAGCGAGGGAAAACCGACCCGGGTTCCACGGTTAAGTATAGAAACAGAAAGCCAGCGGGCTGAATGGGAAGGTGCCTTAAAAAGGAACGAATTACGAAAAATAAGAAGAGAAGAAGGATATTAGCAACCAGACATATCATGGGACAAACAAGCATATATTAGAAAAAACAAGCATGGGGGCCCTGTGATGCAGCAATATATTGAGGATAGAATAATCGAGCTGGCTTATTATACCATCGAGACAAAAGCGACCGTAAGGGAGACCGCATTAAAATATGGAATCAGTAAATCCACTGTCCATAAAGACCTGCAAGACCGCCTGCCTTATGTCAATAAGCAATTGTACAATGCCGTTAATGAAATACTTATGATGAATAAGTCGGAAAGGCATATTCGGGGAGGTCTGGCTACGAGACAAAAATATCTGAGTATAGTAGTCTGAACAGGAAATGTAATATTTTTCGAAACGGTAAAAGCACCATAGAATAAAGGTTGTCCCAATAGTGCAATGATTAAAGCAGGACAGCCTTTATTGCTGCGTAGTTGTAATAATCCCTGATATTTAATACAAAAACCAATATGAATAAATCAGGGCATAATAAGACTAAAGCCAGTACAAACGGATGAATATGAGAAAGAACAGGAGTTTTTATGGAGAATAAAAAAGAGCACTATGGATTAATGACAGCAGTGACCATGATAATCGGTATTGTAATTGGTTCCGGTATCTTCTTTAAAAGCGATGATGTACTAAAATATACGGGAGGAAACAAAACCTTAGGTGTAATTGTACTGTGTATTGGTGCCTTCAGTATTATATTCGGCAGTCTGACCCTAACCGAATTGTCCATACGGACGAAGAAAAACGGGGGGTTTGTTGGCTATTACGAAGATTTTATATCAAAAGAAGCGGCCTGCGGTTTCGGGTGGTTTCAAACTTTTATTTATTATCCGACCTTAAATGCCGTAGTGTCCTGGGTATCCGGCATCTATACCTGTTCCTTACTGGGAATAGAGGGTACTCTTGAAAACCAGATAGGAATCGGACTGGCTTTTATGACTGCCATATATATCATGAATATTTTATCCTTAAAACTGGGAGGGTATTTTCAGAACCTGTCAACGGTAATTAAACTGATTCCTTTGCTGGGGATAGCTATTCTGGGTGTAATATTAGGATCAGCCAATCCGGAAATACCGCAGGGTGTTACCCTGGTTACGGAGAGTAAAGTGGGTTTTGGCTGGCTTGCTGCCCTTGCACCCATTGCATTTTCCTATGACGGCTGGATTATTGCAACCAGTATAACAAATGAAGTAAAGAAACCGGAAAAGAATATGCCTCTGGCCCTTATTATAGGACCTTTAGTGGTATTGGGGGTTTATCTTTTGTATTTCCTTGGAATTACCAAAATGCTTGGAACAGAATATATTTTGTCCACCGGTAACGATGCGGTAAATAAAGCCGGTGAAATACTATTTGGCAGCAATGGAAGCAAATTAATTTTAGTCTTCATTATTATATCCATTCTGGGAGTTGTAAACGGAATTACCCTGGGAAGTCTTAGAATGCCTCAGGCTCTGGCCAGTAAAAATATGCTTCCGGGCAAGGGTAATATTGCTGAAATTCATCCCAAATACCAGTTATCCTTAAAATCCTGCCTGGTTTCCTTTCTGGTTACCTTGTTATGGATGTTCCTTCACTATTTGACTCAAAAGAGCGGAATCATCGGAAGCAGCGATGTAAGTGAGATTGCCATTGTCTTTAGTTATGTCTGCTATATCATACTGTATGTCAAAGTAATGAAAATGAAGAAAGAAAACATGATTCGAAGTAATTTTAAGGGAATCATCTGTCCGATTCTGGGAATTATAGGCTCCACTATAATCCTGGTCGGCGGTATCGTCTCCAATCCCCTTTATGTACCCATATTTATGCTGATCTGTGCCATAGTTGGCGCAGCCGGATACTTTTATTACTCAAAAAAGGCAAAACTGAGGTAATTGACCGAAAAGTACTCCAACCATTACAATCTGCCCCACAAAATATTAGGGAAAAGTCTTGACAATATTAGGGAAAGAAGTTAAGGTAAGAATAGAATGGCTGCGAAACAAAAAGAATTTTCGGGTAATCCGTCGGGTTTCACAGCCAAATATTACCTTCATATGAAAAGGAGCAGATAATTATGGATACGTTAGAATTAGCACTTTCCCTGGAATTTGATTTAGAGAAATACTATACGGAACTGGCAGAGATGAATAAAGACAACACTTTATCCGTGGTTTTTAATCTGTTAGCCGGTGAGGAAAGAAAACATACGGAGATATTGCTTGGCAAAGCAGATCTTCTGGACCTAAAAGTACAGGATAAGAATGTTCTCACGGAAGCAAAAGGTTTATTCCGACAGCTTGGCAGCTTTAAAAGTGAGATAAAAGAACTTCCCAGCCAATTGGATTCTTACCGGATTGCTCTTGAGATGGAAGAAAAAAGCCTTCAGTTTTATCAAAATCTGAAAGAAGCGGCAGAAGATGGCAATGCAAAGGAAACTTATGGATATCTTATAAAACAGGAAGATATACACTGTATTATACTGGAGGAACTTGTTAAACTTACTACCCGGCCGGAAGAATGGGTAGAATCCGCCGAATTCGGTTTGCGCGAAGATTATTAATAAAAAAGATTAACCTGCCTGCATTTTTTTGTTAAAATGCAGGCAGGTTTTTTTATTGTGCCGGATTCGATTGCCAAAAGGTGATTTTACGTAAAGTTAGTAACGGTAATTCGGATATAATTTACGAATTACACGCATACAATATAGAAACAAGTACAATAGGGGGATATCCTTTTGAAAGGCTATATAGAAGAACGGGCAGTAGAAATAGCCAACTACATAATTGATAACAATGCTACCGTGAGGCAGACGGCAAAACAGTTCGGCATTTCGAAATCAACCGTACATACAGATGTAACAGTTACGAACGTTTTTTTATTCATGTGATATTTTCTTTTATTTCTGAGCCAAATCGGTTCATTATATTCCGCAAAGTTAATATAAATATAAATAAGAAATAAAATGGAGTGACGTTTTTGAATCAGTCAGAACGGGATATGAATTTGATGGTTGTGGAAGCCATTGAAGGCTATGCGTATAACCATAAGCTAAGACCCAAGGAAGTATTCGAACTATTTACCAGTCAAGGTATCCTGCCCCTCCTTCGTTCCCAATATCAGGCCCTGCATACACAAAGCCTGGAAGAAAGCATTTATTTTGTTGAAGATGTTTTAAGGAGAAAACAAAATGAAGGATGAGCTGATCGTATATCACGGCACCAATGTACTTTTTGACAAAGTGGATCTGATACATTCCAAGGATAAAAGGGACTTTGGAAAAGGGTTTTATACGACTACCATGGAAGAATATGCAGTTAATTGGGCCGAGAATATGTACATAAGATACGGGGGTGAAGGAAAATTCGTAATGAAATTCAAGCTGTCTCTTTCAAAGGATCTGTATATCAGGACATTTACAGGTTTGACCAGGGAATGGCTTACCATGATTAAAAATAATCGTATGTACGGCGATACACAGCACGGTTATGATATTGTTATCGGGCCGGTGGCGGACGATAATACCATGAGGACGGTTGCGTTGTATGTTGCCGGCATTTACAATGAGGAAATGGCAATCGAACAATTAAGGAGCTATGAACCCCACGACCAGGTTTCCTTACATACGGATAGAGCATTGGAATGTTTGAAGTATTTAGGGAGGACAAAATCAACATGATTAATCGGTATATATATAAAGGACAGGATATCACTTTGGATATTATCATGAAAATTGAGCATGTTGTACGCTTAATCTCAGATAAGACGAACAGACCTTTCGATGAATGCCTTTATGACTTTTACCAGTCCAGAGTCTATGAGGCCTTGCAAAAAACCGGCTCCCTTATGTGGTGTGAAAGTGCCGAGTTTATTGTAGATGAATTTTTCAGGGAGAAAAACAGATTCGAATAGAATATAAATACCTGGCGTCATTGGATTTCTTGGGCAACCTACCAATAACTGAAGTAAAAAAAGTATACTAAATCGTAAAAATAGTGTTGCTCTTAACTGAAAAATATGTGATAAAATCAAAATAACCATATAAAAAGAAGACAGGCTTAAATCCCATTCCTGTTGCAGTATAGAAAAGCTTTTGCATGCCAGGTGCCGACGTGCAGGGGCTTTTTCCTGTTGACCAGGATTTACAAAATCTGCGCTCTTCTTAGAGAGAACCGGATATGGTACAATAAAAGCAGGAGTTGTATTATTTCTGAAAATAAAAGCAAATGGGGGACAAGCATGGGCAGGAAAAAGGTAAGAATAGCGGCACTTCATTCCATACAAACTAAAATTATGGCGGTCAGCCTGCTGATTGCCATAGGTACCGCGGTGGTTTCTCTGATTATATCTTTTTATGCGGAAATTAACACAATTAAGGAAACCACGGAAAATTATATGGAACAATATATTTCATTCTCTGATCAGGAATTTAATGATATGTTAAAGGAAGCAAAAAAGATAATCCTGTCGGTTGCCATGGCACAGGAGTTCATCTCTCCCTATCTGCTGGAACCTGGTCAGGAAGCTTCCTATGACAGTTTCCAGCAAAAAAAGCAGATAAAAAATTTTTTGTCCGGCTTTCTGTCCCAAAAGGACTATATTGAAGACATCATGCTGGTAACCGATGACAAAGAAGTGTATATGGCAAGTTCAGATATTGTTTTAAAGAAAGAACTGGATACTTCCGTGATGCAGAAGGCCCTGTCCAGTAAAAATACGGAACTGTTTTATGACGCGCCTGCTAAAACACTGCTTCTGTGCAGGCCTGTGACCTATTGCAAGGGTTCCGTTAAAACAACGGTAATTATCCGGTTAAACTATGAACTGATAACCAGTGTCTATAACATTGAGCCGCTGCGCTCCGTTGTGATCTGTCTGTATCTGCCCGACGGCCAGTTGTTTTATACCAATGCCAGGGACGGTGAGAATGAGGAGGTGCTGGGCAGCGAGATCATGTCCAGGGAAAGTTCTACCGGTTACGTAGAATCAAACCGGGGAACCCAGTATTATATCCGGTACGTATCCGATACCAATAAAATGATGATGGTTAGCCTGATTCCCCAAAGCGTACTATTAAAAGATGCCAGGGATCTGGGACATAAGTTTTTCCTCATCGGAATCGGAGCATCGGTGGCCGCTGTACTTACTGCCGTTTACTTATCAAAAAAAATCAGTGCCAATATAAAGCACCTGTCCTCAGGTATGGAAGCCGTCCGGGGAGGTGATTTAGGAGTCCGTATGCAGATTAATGTCCCGGATGAAATCGGAGAATTGGCAGATACCTTCAATGTAATGATGGAACGTATTGAAAGGCTTATGGAGGAAGTAAAACAAAAGGAAAGAATGAAGCGGGAAGCGGAGCAGGATGTACTGGCTTCCCAGATAGAGCCTCATTTTCTCTATAATTCCATTAACAGTATTCAATATGTAGCCAATATGAGAGAAGAAACGGAAATCGAGGAGGTGGCAAAATCCCTTTCAGAATTGCTGCGCAGTGTTCTATCCAATCATAACGAGTATATTACCCTTTGGGAAGAAAAAGAATATATTGAAAATTATATTAATATTGAGCGTTTCAAATACCGCAAACCTTTTTCAGTAGTCTGGGATGTGGACGAGGAATTATGGGCCTACCAGATACCTAAGCTTCTTTTACAGCCGGTGGCTGAAAATGCACTGATTCACGGAATTTCTTCAAAAGAAGGGGATGGCGTCATTCATATAAAAGTCTACAAAGAACAGCGGGAAGTTGTATGCAAGGTAATGGACAACGGTAAAGGCATGAGTGAAGAAACCATACAAAAATTAATGCAAAACCTGGAGAGAAAGGATAAGGCCGGTTTCAGGCGCATTGGTATATCCAATGTGTTCTCCCGAATTCAGCTGATATACGGAGAAGAATATGGGGGCTCCATATACAGCTGCGAGGGTATGTTCACCTGTGTAGAACTGCACCTGCCTTTAGGAGGTAATGAAGATGGCTTTGACAATTTTACTGATTGATGATGAACCTGTGTTCCGGAATTATATCAGGCAGATGAAATTCTGGGAAGAGGGAGAGTTTATACTGGCAGGGGAAGCTGTAAACGGGGATGAAGCACTGGCGTTTCTGGAAAAAAGGGAGGTGGATCTTGTTATTATGGATGTTTCCATGCCCGGTAAAAACGGTGTGGAGCTTACCGATATCCTATCAAAAAAGTATCCCCGAATCGCAATTGTGGTGGTGAGCAGTTATGATAATTATGATTATGTGCGGGAAATATTAAAAAACGGAGCCAGTGACTATATATTAAAAAGCCGTTTGTCGGAAGAATTTCTTATCCTTACCCTGTCCCACATCCGCACCCAGCTGCGGGGGCGTTCACCCTGGGATTCCAAAAAAGAGCTGAGAAGACAGGCGAGGGCATGGCTTCTGGAAGATGGACTGAATCCCTTTACCTCGGATAACAGCAGGAAAGCCGCGGCTGTAATAAAGCTGGAAAACCACGAGCGGACTTCCCTGCTAAACGAAGAGGGACTCCTGGAGGGAATCGGTAAAATCATAGAGGCTGTTTCAACAGAAAGCATGGATGTGCTGGCCTGTCCGAAAGGCCCAAACCAGGTGGTGGTGCTTACCCGTTTTTATGATACGGTTTCGGAAGCGGAAATGAGAAACCAGCTGGAATGCAACCGGATTGTAGTTCAGGATAGCGTGCAGCGGATCTATAACCTTAGAATTCAGGTTTTTTTATGCCCGTTTTTCTTCAGTGATAATGCACTGCGGACCTTTTTGCTCCACAAGCTGGAAGAAAGCCAGGAACCGGCCAGGGAGGGACAGGTACTTTCCCTGACCATCGGCCAGTATAAGCGGCTTTTAATCGCTGCGGAGGAGCATGACGGAATCAGGGCAGAACAGCATATCAAGGAAATCTATGAGGAGATTCCGCCTGGGAATGAAGCACTTTGTATTCTGGTGACAAAGGAACTATTGGAGCTGATTGAAAGAATTTCCGTTGAATATCAGATGAAATTAGACTTTCTTCCGAGAGAATTTATGCTGTTTCAGTATGCCAGGGTAAAAAGCCGGGAGTCCCTGGTATCCAGTATTGCGGGTTTATATAAAAATGTGCTCCGGGAAATCAGTGAGAAAGAAAAAAAGGATAAGAAATATTCTGAGTTGGTGAACCGTGCCATTGCTTATCAAAGGGAA